>JAYVIJ010000001.1:0-6523 GCA_043770315.1 Candidatus Altimarinota bacterium
ATACTTTTTAAGAGGCCAGCTTTGATTAAACCAGATCATATATCAATATCAGGATGATCCCGTGCAACTTCAGTAATATAAGCAATATAGAGTTGTTTCATTGCTCTTATGACGGAATCATTGCAGTTTGTTCCTGATGTTGCAAGTGGATTTTTTGTATCTTTCGGGGGGACTAGCTTGGCTTCTTTATTTCGTAAACCATCAGTGATTTCTTTTAGTGGAGTATTTTTTCTAATACTTTCGAATATTTCGACACCAGTATTCCGGCATATATATGGGGCTTCATCGTATCATTCTATTGCTATAAGAAGGAATTTCTCGGCAGATATTAGATGATCTCCTTCATTCGCTCGCGCGAGTGTGCCAAGAAATCGAGATGCGAGGGGTCCATCGTGATGCATACTCGCTATTTTATAATATTTTTCAGCTGTATCAATATCTCAAAGTTCATTTGCTGTATATGCTATATGATAGGGAAGGATGCCATTTGTACAAGGATCTTTCAGGCTCTCATTGTCCCAAAGTTTTTTTGATGCATCTTCTTGTAAAATTTGCTCTATTTTTTTTTGATCACATAGAATTTGCATTCATTTTTTACCTATTTCCAGTGCTGATTGAGAGTATTTTCGATCTTCTTCATACGTGGGTTTTTCTGCGTTCAGAACAGGAGTGATGAGTTGGGCAAGATTATATGGACTATTAAAGTATGGACTGAGATCAGTAATGCTTGTAATAAGCGGGTTGGCATAATTGCGAAATTTTCCACCACCTATATTATCTCAAATATATTGAATGAGATTGATCCAGAGCATATCAGCATATGTCATAGTATGTCCACCATCTATAAGCCGTATAATATTTTCATTCGTTAAGAAATCTGGATGAAGTCGTCGATATTCGGAAAGTTCTCTATACTCAACATACAGATTTCCCATGTTACAAGAGTGCACTCCAAACAATACTCCCAAACATATAATAAATCCAATGATGCGTAAGATGAATTTTGATAACATAGTTCTTCTCTACTAAATACCAACTCCATCTTCAGAAAGAGAAGAGAGTCATGATGACATTTTTTTCACAGGCTCTTGGGAAACATTTGGTTTTTCTCTCTCTTTGAGAGGGCCAGTGTAGGAGAGTATGAGCATTCGGTTTTCTCATTCGCCTTCACTTTTTGTCGAGAATCATTCGATATGTTTTTCTGAGATATAGTTATGTGCTTTTTTTCTTTCAAATGCTGAGAGATTCTTGATTTGTGTTGGTTTTCCAGTTTCCATAACTCCAGAAATTTTGCTATCCAGAAAATGGAAGAGACGATCATCTTTTGCCTTCATATAATCATTTACTTCTAAATGTACATGAACGAAGCGTCAGAGTTTTTTTTCGGCAAAACGTCAGATGAGGTGCTGAAATGCTTCTATATTTTTACCGTGAATACCTATAAGCAGTGGTGAGTCTGGTGTTTCTATTCGTACTGAGAGATCATCATCAGCTTCTTGTATCTCTAAAGCAGTTACACTGATGCCGAGATTCGAGAAAAATGTATCGAGAAATGCTTTCATACAAAATAATTATTTTACTATGATTATATAGAAAATCGAGAAAAGACAAGAATGAGAAAAATTCTGGCGGAGAGAGGGAGATTCGAACTCCCGGTATCTTGCGATACGCACCCTTTCCAAGGGTGTGCACTAGGCCACTATGCGACCTCTCCATGTATATGCGGGTATAAAAAGATATCTGATGCGGAGATGCGAGGAGATCGAAGCCTAGTATCTTGCGATACGCACCCTTTCCAAGGGTGGGGACGACTGCCGCTATCAGACCCCTCCAAATACTATCAAAAATAAACATGGGAACTCTATAGAAAATGAGGAAAAAATCAAGAGAAAGAATGTTCTTCAATTGATATTTTTGAAAGTAATTTCTTACTTGATTCTTAAGTATTTTTTCATATACTCTCGAGAGTACATTATCTATTTTTCTATGAAGATAAAAGATCTCTCTCAAAAAAAACGTGTTTCAGACCGACTAAAACGTATCGAATGACAAGTTCGATGAGTAATACAGATGATCGAAGACGAAGCTTCTGTACGTGACATCGTTCAGCAGATTTCTGCTATTAGAAGTGCTATGAGTCAAGCTGCAAATGAAGAACTCCTTTGCGCAATAGAGCGTACGACTGAAAAAAAATCTCCACTTGATGACAAGGAGCGTGATGAGATTCGAAGCCTTCTAAAGCTTATACGTTAATTCTTGAATAAGACAAAAAAACTCTCAAAATTTTGAGAGTTTTTTATAAATAGATACACAATTGTGTGAAGAATTCACAAATGATAAGAGAAAAATTTGCATTTTTATTATATCAGATATACTGTTTTTGAGTTAAAGCAAACCTCAATGTCTCATTATCTCACTTGGTGGTTCTTGTGAAATAGAGAATATCTTACGTTATCTAGGAGTTTATATTGTTTAGAAGGTTCTATAAGGAGAGAAGCGAGCAATTTTCATGTTTGAATTATTTTTTTCTCAGAAAAGAGTACTTTTATAAAATTTATTTTCTTTTTTACAAGGTGTATTTTTATAAAAATCTTTTGACTTTCTCTTGACGGAGACTACCCTTTAGACGAGTTCATCATCTAAAATTGCACATACAATGTCTAAGAATCTGGTTATAGTAGAGTCTCCTGCAAAAGGAAAAACCATAGAAAAGTTTCTCGGTAAAGACTACCAAGTAGAGGCATCATTTGGTCATATACGAGATCTTCCTGCGAAAAATCTTGGTATAGATATTCCGTGAGGATTTATACCTGAATATGAGATATCTCCAGAGAAGAAAAAACGAGTCACAGAACTGAAGAAGTATGCCAAGGATGCAGAGAAAATCTGGATAGCAACCGATGAGGATCGTGAATGAGAGGCGATAGGATGGCATCTTTGTGAGGCTCTTGAGATCGACGCGTCCAAAGTTGATCGTATCGTATTTCATGAAATTACGAAGACGGCCATAGATCATGCTATAGCTCATCCACGTAAGATTTTTATCGATCTTGTAAATGCACAGCAATCCCGTCGAATACTTGACCGTATCGTATGATATGAGGTTTCACCAGTTTTATGGCGTAAGGTGCGTTCTGGCCTCTCTGCTTGACGTGTTCAATCAGTTGCTGTGAAGATACTTGTTGAGAGGGAGCGTGAGATTCGAGCATTTGTTCCTGAGGAGTCTTGGAAGATCGAAGCGGGGATGATCTCAGGAAATATCGAATTTTCGATCGAACTCCAAAAAATCGAAGGAAAATCCAAAAAATTTAAGAATGAAGCAGACGCGCTCAAATTTTTTTCTATACATGGAATAAATCTTGCATCGATCGTATCAAAAAAAGATAAAAAATGAGGGATAATATACCATCTTCCTCATAGTGAAGATTTCACTATGACGGATGTGGAGAAAAAAGAATCAAGAAGGACCCCATGAGCTCCTTTTACGACTTCTACACTCCAGCAAGAGGCCGCACGAAAGCTCGGTTATGGAGTGAAACAGACTATGGATATCGCACAAAGACTTTATCAAAATGGTCATATTACCTATATGCGTACTGATAGTGTGAATCTCTCAGATCTTGCTATTAATTCTGCACGATCATTTATCGAGAAAAGCTTTGGAAAAGAATATGCTCTTCCAAATGGTCGAAAATATAAAACCAAGCAAGCAAGTGCCCAGGAGGCGCATGAAGCTATCCGACCTACAGATATAAGCAATACTCCTGAGTCACTCTGACTCGATGGACTAGAATCTCGAATCTATCGGCTTATATGGGAGCGTACTGTTGCTTCTCAGATGGCAGAAGCAATCATAGAGACTACAACCTACAGATTCCAACCCAAAGGACATGATGAAGAGTGGATCGCAAAAGGTGAAGTCATTCAGTTTCCAGGTTTTATGAAACTCTATATCGAAGGAACAGATGACGAGGATGATGAAGAATCTCGTAAACTCCCCGCACTCAAAAAATGAGATCATGTCTCTTCTTCGTTTTTTTCTGGGCTCCAGAAATTCTCACTTCCACCCCCTCGTTATAGTGAAGCAGCACTCGTAAAAAAACTGGAATCAGAGGGTATTGGTCGACCCTCGACCTATGCTCCCACGATTCAGACGATCCAAGATCGAGGATATGTCGTCATAGAATCCAAAAAACTTCTCCCTACCGATATAGCATTTGTGGTTGTGGATTATCTTGAGCAAGAGTTTGGAAATTTTATGCAATATAGTTTTACAGCAGAGGTCGAAAGCCAGTTTGATAAGATTGCTCTCGGTGAGCTTGATTGGAAAAAAATGCTTTGAGACTTCTATGCACCATTTCATACGAGTATCGAATGAGCTCTATGAGCGGAAGGGAGATTTGCAAGTGAACGTATTCTCTGAAAAGATGAAAAAACAGGAAGAAGTGTTCTTGTTCGCATGAGCCGATTTGGTCCCGTAGCACAAATCGGAACTCCAGATGAACTTGGTGAAGAAGAAAAGCCTCGGTATGCAAATCTTTCACCAGGTCAATCTATCGATGATATTACTCTCGAAGAAGCACTCGGACTCTTCGGTCTGCCGAAAGATCTCTGACTCTATGAAGATAAAGAAGTGATGGTCTGACAGTGACGTTTTGGTCCCTATGTGAAACATGGTGAAGCATTCGTCTCTATTCCTCGGAGTGAAGACCCTCTTGCGGTCGATATGGTACGAGCGATCGAGCTCATCGAAGCGAAGAAAGTCGAAGATGCACCCGTCTGATTCTATGAGGGTGAACCCTATACCAAAGGAAAGTGAAGATTCGGTCCGTTTCTCAAGTGGAAATCTCTCTATGTGAATGTCCCTGTACGGTATGACTTCGAAAATCTTTCCCAAATAGATGCAGAAACTCTTATAAGTGCGAAAATCGATAAAGAAGCAAATCGCTATATTCACCATTGGCCAGAAGAAAAGATTTCTGTAGAAAACGGCCGTTATGGTCCATTTATTAAATTTGGGAAAGAGAATGCTTATCTTAAGCGTGATGGAAAAAAAATCACTGAACTCTCTGAGATACAGTGATTGACACTTGATGCGGTTAAGGAAATGATATCTGATCAGATACCTGGAGCATTCAAAGAAAAAAAGAAGGCTGCAGCAAAAAAAGTGCCAATAAAAAAGAAAAAATAAAGATACTCCCTTATAGGGAGTTTTTTGATATTTCTCTATAGAAATTTATACCGTATTCATGACTTTTTACGAAAAAATACATCGATTCTTTGAGCCAATGAAGTCTAATACGTGGGTCTATATTCGCGGATTTTTTGTAGCGGTATTATGGGGTATCAACGGTATCGTACATGTAATATTCCTTGAGAAATTCACATACTATCTCTTACAAAAACCTGATTCTTTCGGCTCCATATTGATCTTATATGGTTTGTTTCTTTGTTCATATGAACTTATAAATTTTCACTTGCGAGAATGGTGATGGGTAGAGATCGAAGGTACCACACAGGCATATGTCTCACAGAAATATCTTTCAAAATTTATCAAACTTGATAATAACTACACTGAGTCACTCTGAACGGGAAAGCTCATATCTATCATAAATGATGGAATATGGCATTGGTGAATCCTTATTTGGGAAGTGATACAAGAATCAATGCGATTGATCATCACATTTGCTTTCACTATCTTCATGATTGTTCGGATCAATCCTCTCTATGCGATCATTTTTGGAATTCTTTTTGTGATATTTTTCTCCTTATCGAAATACTTCAATACCAGAATGTTCATAGGAAGACATACTCGTTATATGAATAGGCTCGATATTTCGAGAAATGTGGTGAAAGTCCTTATGAGTAAAAATGAGCTTCTCCAAAATAATTCGATCGAAAAAGAAAATGAGAGTATATGATGATACTATAAAAAAGATATCCAAATTAATCAAGATATGGGAATATTGCGGACTTTTCTTACGAGAAATTCAGGTTTTGGTTTGGCACTATTTATACTTGCCACATATTACTTTCTTTGATTCCGATTTTTGGAAGGTACAGTAGAATTAAGTGTCATTGTGGGATTGAGTGGAGCATTGATCGTCATGCAACGAGTGATTTATGATGCGCTTTTATTTTATATCGATTTTACGAAGCAATTTATTAAGGTTTCCACTTTATGGGAAGTTTTTGATAATGCTCCAGAAATCGAGTGATATGAGAGAGGTTCTTCTTTTATGTCAAAACCCCAAGATATTATCCTCAAAAATATTTCTTACGGATACAACGAATCTCGAGTTTTTTCTGATTTTTCTCTCACTATCGAGAAGTGAAAAAAGACAGCACTCGTCGGTGCGAGTGGATGAGGAAAGACAACGCTCATGAAGCTTATAGCATGATACCTCCATCCTGAAAATGGAACCCTATCCGTCATGGGAAATATACTTTCTGAAACAGCACTGAAAACCTATTATCCTCATATCGGATATCTCACCCAAGATCCGAGTGTATTTGATGGAAG
>JAYVIJ010000002.1:0-19042 GCA_043770315.1 Candidatus Altimarinota bacterium
CTCAAAGGACCTTCCTGCTACCAATACCAAAACAAACTCTCCCATATCTATACAAAAAGAGCAAATTCTTGTATACCAATATAAAGAGCAAAAAAACACTGGTGAAGGGCCCGTATCGTATTTCTTTTTTAGAAAGAGATAAGATATGGGCCCAGCACTGGGCAAAACGAGGCTCGTAATTCCTCGCTAATCAATATACGAAAGGTCAGTTAGGCAGCTCGCAGCAATGTTTGAGCTCTGGTTGAGTACCAACCCCCCTGACCTTTCGTCCTCCCGAGATCATTTTTTTTAAGATCTCACAGTGAGTGGTGATAGGCATCCAATTTGAAAACCTACACGTACAACCGTTGTAGGTTTTTTTGTGCATTTATAAAAATAGAGCTTTAAGATTATCCGAAAAATCCAAGTTTCTGCCACCAATGAGGAAGAAATATAAAATCAGGAGAATCATGAGTTTCGTCAATATGCTCTATAAAGACTTTTGCCTCTGTATCGAGAAGAAATATCAAAGTAACAGGTCAACTTCATAAATACAAAGAAATAGTACACTCATCTTTTGCAGAACTTTTTATATACCCAAATATATCATATCCTCTATAGTTCCAGGATTCAAAAGAAAAATCAAATCAAATGAGGCCCTGAAAATCTCGATTTCCCGAAAGTTTCAGAGTATACATTCAAGGAGTAAGATCGCCATAATATTCCCAAGATATTTGATGAGGATAGTTTTCTTGGAAATTCTTCCAGAATCGAAACTTTTTTATAAGCTCGCTTAATAAGAAATACACACAAAGCAAGAGAAGTAAGAACGAAAACAAGAAAAAAATATACATAGAACTATGAGTGGTGATATCAGCTTCCTTTCATAATCTCATGAGATCGATAGATTTGTTCGATGAGAACCAGAAGAGCAAGTGAGTGAGGCATGACAAAATCCGAAATCTTCATAGTTCAATGAGCAATATCTCGAAAAAGTTCTAAATCAACTCCGTAACTTCCTCAGAGAATAAAAGTGATATTTTCACTCATATTCTTTGCATTCTCGAGCGTTTCACTCATTTCTGTTGTACTCATACCCTTTCATCGCTCATCGAGCAATATCACCTTCCCAGAGACTTTTTTCAGGGCTTCCATGATAAGAAGTGTCTCTTTCACCTTTATATATTCTGGATTCGTATGAGAAATGGGCTTTATTTTCTTAATCGTGACGAATTTTTGTATACGTTTTTCGTATTCCTTGATACTTTCATCAAAATGTTTATAGCCATCAGTAACGGCAAAAATGGTAATCATGAGCTTAGTATAGAAAAATTTTTTGACAAGACAATCATTTTTTATACAATCTGCCCAGTCGCCACCATAGCTCAGTTGGTAGAGCATCGGTTTTGTAAACCGGCGGTCATCAGTTCAAGTCTGATTGGTGGCTCCATCTTCTGGAGTTTTAGAGTTTGGAATATTGGATTTTTGGTAAAAAACAATATCGAAAAATCTAAAATTCTCAACTTTTTTTTATATGGGTCGGTACCAGAGTGGTCAAATGGGGAGGACTGTAAATCCTTTGGCTTCGCCTTCGGGGGTTCGAATCCCTCCCGGCCCACCATAAAAAGAATGTATACTTTCGCCCAGGTGGTGGAATTGGTAGACACGACGGTCTTAGAAGCCGTTGCCTCACGGTGTAAGAGTTCAAGTCTCTTCCTGGGCACCAAAAAAAAGTGAAGAATTTAAGATGAAAAATAATGAAATTTATTATTCATCTTGAGTGCTTCAAGAACTCTCTCGGTTTCGCATTTCGCCATAAAAAATGCTAGGAGTCATCGTATACAAGCGATAACATATATTCCTAACCCAATACTTTTATGAAAAAAAATATACATCCAGCTTGGAAGATGGTAAAAACTATCTGCTCATGTGGACATACATTCGAAACGGGAAGCACCATAAAAGGTGATGAAATCCGTGTAGAAACCTGTTCAAAATGTCATCCTTTCTATACAGGAAAGAAGACTCTTCTCAAGACAAGTACTATGGACAAGTTCTATGCTCGCCAAAAGAAGACTGAAGAACTCGGAAAGTAATAAAAATCCTCTCATATGAGAGGATTTTTATTGAATAGAAAGTTTTACTCGAAGACTAAAATTTCTTTAATCGGTATTCATAAATACTATTTCTTTTCTCCATCTTGTGTTTTGTCTCTTCGAAAAAATCATTCGTCATTTTGAAGCAATAAGATATACAGCGGAAATTTTGATTCCTTATTTTTTCTATTTTCGGAAAGAGTTTTTCGGTCACAGTTTTTGGCATACCGAAAACATAGATTACATCGAAGAGAGAGAGGTCGAGTTGGAGCGCATTTCCATAAAGGATTTCTATATTTTCGAGACCACTCATCCGGGCACGTATTTTCGATATGAGGTAAAAAAATGGTGACAGTTCGATACCCACTATATTAGCATCAGGATGTCTTCAGGCAAGTGTAAGAGATACCGATGCAGTACCACAACCTATTTCAAGAACTCGTTCACCTTTTTTGAGTTTTATCACATCAAGGATTCTTTCGAGATCTCTCATATCTGTCGGAAACCATGGAGCAAGAGAGAAAAAAGAAAAGACAGATACTATGATACAGAGAAAAGCAATTATCTCGAAGTAAGGCATAAGAGAATATGATAAATAAAGAAAGTTTCGTAAATTTTTTAGCCGAGAGCCGAGATAAGTCTACGGGTATTTTTTGATTCCATGAAAAAAGTCGATCTCAAAATGAAAAAATTTTATAGAAAATAACGAGAATATTTATCTTTTATTCGCATCTTGTGCATTATATGCTTTTTCGAATGTCTGAGAGATGATACTCATGTAAGTATTGAGATTATCTCTGAGTTTTAGATAATCGTCATAAATGATAACAAGAAGTAGGTGGGTAATATAAGTACGATCCATTTCCTGGAATGCCATAATCGCCTTTGGTACGGTACTCTTTGCACGCGATCGTTCTGATTCGAGTATATTGGTATATGAGTTCATAAACGAAGCTGCATCTGTTATAGTTTGTGGAATATTCCTCCCTGATTGGCTTCCAATATTATTGTCGATATTTATAGCCTCTGAGAAATTATTTCGTATATTGGCATCAAGATAATCAAGATAATACGTGTAGGAACAATACTCGATCATAGCACTGCTTGCGAGTCGATCGACAATTTTATCATCCGCTTTAGGGGTCATATTTTGATTGCAATTCATTTTCGTCATAAGGGATTCATATCGCTTTTTTTCTTTTTCAAGACTTCTTTCGATCTCACTTGATCATTTTTTCCCTTTTATAATCTGCGAAAGTTTCTCGAGTTTATCTTTTCGTGTCGCGACCACGGTACAAGCAAAGATAGCATTCATATTTTTTCTATAGAGCTTTCGACTGACTTCTGCAGCCCGAAATCCCTGGAAACTTCATATTTGAACCAGTGTTAATCCTTCTTTATATCCTGTAGCATTTCCTCCATTTTCTGACGCCTCCATACAGTTGATGGTGGCATTAATACCATTGATCGTAAATTCACCATATTCACACTTGGCAGTTTTTCAGAGATTTTCTTTTACCATACCAGGAAATTTTAGATTCTTACAGTAGTTTGCAAATTGTTGATAGCATGAAAACTCTTTCTTTTCTTCACATGTCGGAAGATCGACCGCATATCCTTGTGATATATATGCAGAAAGTGAAAAAACAAGAATGAGGATGAATAGAAGAAGTTTTTTCATAGTATTTATACGGCACCGATACGATATATAATTTCTTTTTCGACGAATTCTCGTTCACGTCCATACTTAAGACGGGAGAGCTCTTTAAGCGCGGCTCAGATTTTCGCATCAGGCATCTCTGCAAAAGGATTGGGTGGAGCAAGAGAAAATCCAGGAGTCGGCTGACTATCAACGGAAAGCTTGAGTGCTGCCTTAAACTTATCCATATTCACAAAGTCCTGATCAGAATAAGCTGGAGCGAATTGTTTTGCCATAAATTCTGCATCTTCCGCACCGAGTTTATAGCTCATCACTGTTCCAACGTTACCAAATATAGCTCATTTTAGATTCAGGTTCGACTTGGTCAAAGCATCAGATTTCTCGAGTTGACCAAGATATTGATGTGCTATAATAAGCCCAAGTCGATATTTTCGAGCTTCTGAGAGGATCGATTCGATCGAATCTGTGACATAGTTTTGGAATTCATCAATATAGAGAAAGAAGTCTTTTCGTTCTTCTTTTGCCATACTTTGTCTTCTGAGTGCGGCGATCTGGATCTTTGAGACGAGGATCAAACCAAGAAGTGTCGAATTGAGATCACCAATAATACCCTTTGAAAGTGAGACAAGAAGCAGTTTTTCATGATTCATGATCTCGCCAATATCGAATGCGGATTTCGTCTGTCCGACGATATTTCTCATCATGGTATTCGTGATAAACTGTCCGAATTTTGCTGCGAAATACGGGATGATTTCTCCTTTTTCCCGATCGCCCATCTTCGCGTAAGTATAATCCCACCAAGCTCGGACGACGGCATTTTTGAGCGTGGTACGACGCTCTCTCTGAAAATTATCATCGGTAAAGAGTCTAATCAGATCAGTGATAGCTCCACCTTGAGGATAGTCCATAAGAGTCAAACATCCATTTCGGAAATAGTCTTGGATACGAGGTCCAAATATCTCACTTCCAAAAAGTTTGATCATGATATTCGTCGAGTCTGCGACCACCATCTGCTTCTCATCGTCATTAGCCGCTTCGAGCATATTAAGGCCCATGGGACGCGAGAGATCACCAGGATCAAAATATACAAGATCATCTGCACGTTCACGAGGGATATATCCGACGAGTTCCTTCGCAAGATCACCATGTGGGTCAAGCATAGCAAGTCATCTTCCATTTCTCACATCCTGACGAGCCATCGTCGAAAGGATAGAAGATTTCCCCGTACCGGTCTGACCTATAACATAGAAGTGGCGAAAACGATCTTCATTTTTAATAAAAATGGGTTTTTTTTCTCATCGAAATACATTATCCCCAATATAGAGTCATTCTTTGGGGATATTAGTCGGGGCTTTAATGAGCTTAAATCTCTGCCAACGGATTTCGGGTTGTTTATTATACTTGTTGTGAGGAAAGTGGAATAATGTAGCTAATTCTTCACTATTCATAATCCCGATATGTTGCCACCAAGCAAATTGACGAAATATATAGTGATCGATAAGCAAGGAAAGTGATTTGCGTTTTACGGGTTTGAATCGGTTATATGTAGGTGATGTAAACTGTGAAAAAGCGGAGATAATATTTTGGAGTTCTGCATAGACATGATCTTCGTTATTCCCTGTCGTGAGAATTCGTACAACGACCGCATATCCTGTTTTTTTTACTTTTTCTTTCATGAGTCACTCTTCGTCAAGAGGCTCATCGTCTTTATCATCAGGTTCAGGAGTCTGCTTCGTCTCACTTGGATCATGTGTCAAAATATCGAGAAGGCCGCCAATCCACTCAAGCGGATTCCAAGAGATATGATATCATCATTTCTTTTCACTTTTGCGGATTCGTTTTCGAATCTTCTCTTGCCAATCATCATCAACCGGCCGAAGGAGTATCTGTACAACCCCAGACTCATCCTCCGTAAGTTTCCCGAGTGCTGAAAGAATACCATTCATAGGGTCTGTTTCGAGCTTTTGGTAGGTACGGATTGGAAATTGAAATGATTTTTTCAGTTTCATGATCTCACCCCGTACGACATTACGTCACTCAAATATATTGACCTCATCTGTTTCTTCGATAAAAGCATCTGGATAAAAACCGAGAACTTGCTTCTCTACCAAGAGTTTCGCTCGCTTCGGAACAACAAGATAAAAATAAATCTCTTGGCGATGTGCCACATACTCAAGTGAAAGATATTCTTGACCAAAAAGCCATCCCATAGCAGTGCTCGAGTAGAGTGACTTCATGCTCGCAAGAAGTTGTTCCATGATCGATATTTGTTCTCGAAAGTCTTTGACTGTATCACCTTTCTCATCTTTCTCACTATCTTTTCGGCCAATAATAACACGCAAAAAAGTCATCTCAAGCGAACGTCTGAGTGCGATTTTCCGACGAGTCGAAACATAAAAAATACTGACAATACAAATGACAGCAAAAGCAATAAAAATGACTTCCGATATACTCATGAAGTCATTATACTAAAAACGGCACAAAATTGCAAAAACTTGAGCTTTTTTATCCTTGAAGAAAAAAGAAACGAAATATTACCTGTGTTCATACGAGAAGGATAACTCCAATCGCAATATAAATCATGATTCGTTTCGCTTTTTTAAGCTTCTCTTCATCCCCTCAGGAGATAAAAATAAGCCATCATGCATAGATAACCATGATGACTGCAAAGAGCGCCAAAAAGCCATTCACATATACAAGAATCTTTCCAAATATATTTATCCCATCCCCAAGGTTTTTCGCACCTATTTCACATACAGAATTCCATGCAAATCCTGAACATCCAGGCGATGGCTTTCCATAAAGAGCGGTAATAAGAACTTGTGGTATACGTATAAGTATAAATCCTATGACAGCATAGAGAATGATATTTTTTCATTTTTTGAGTTTCTCCTCATCTCATCAACCTGTGATAATAGTATAAAATGCATATACAGCCATCGCCATAAAGCCAAATGAAGCCAAAAGGAGCATAATTTTCACAATAGGCTCAAAAATATTGATCCAAAATGTCCAAGCAAGATGCCCATTGATATCAAATGCATTACTTCACGTTTTAAGAAATAGTGTACTCCATATGGAATAAGATATTTGCATAACAAATATTCATACAGAAACCCATATGATGTTATTTTTCCATTTTTTTTGAGCTTCCTCATCCCCTCAGGAAAAGAGAAGCTTTAGGACTCCAATAGTCAAAAATATTACAGCAATTGTAATAAAGAAGTTTTTTATTGCTCCCGTAATACCAAGAAATATATTTGGCACTGTTGCATCCCCACTCGCTACAGGATTATAAAAAAAATCTACTACTGGCCCAATAAAGGTCCCAAGTTTATCGTTGGGTGCATTGGAACTGATGGTAACTTGCGACGTGTCGCGAATATTGACATCATCTACAGCAAAGAGTGACTGAAAGGAAAAAAGATATCATAGAATAACTGAAATACAAATAATTATAAGGCGCATGAGTATAAATTTAGAAGTATGATTTTATTATAGTGAGAGAAGATAAATTCGCAAGAAAGCATATAAAAAATGATTTTATGTTTTTTCTTTTTTCTTTTCATCTTTCATTTTTTCTTTATAGGCTTCTTTTTCTTCACGGAATTTTTTTTCTTCTTCACGGATTTTATTGATATTCTCGAAGATCTTTTTTTCTACGAAATCTTTTTTCTTTGTGTATTTTTCTCGAGAGACTTTCAGAAGTACATCACGAGTTTGCTGAGGAGATACTTCCATGCGTTCATGAAGTGGTGCATACGTCGTAGCAGAAAATACTGGTGATGGCATACCATCGATAAGAAGCTTTGTGTAGATATCGTATTTTCTGAGATTCATGAGATCTTGCGGAGTGATGACATCTTCCCCTCCGCAGACTTCTGCAAGAGTGAGAGCATCATGATACCCTACTTGAAATGATACGAGCGATCACACATTCCCAAATACTGCTCATTGGACAGTCTCAGCCATCTGAGCAATGTATTGATTCGCCATAGTGAGAGAAAGTTTATACTTTCTCGCTTCGGATAAGATCGTCGCAAAGCTATCCGTAGCAAAATTTTGGAATTCATCCACATAGAGACCAAAATCTCTTCGATCTGCTTCAGGAATATCCGCACGAGTCATCGCCTCGATCTGAAACTTTGTGACCATCATAGCACCGAGAAGAGCGCTCGCATCTTCTCCGATGCGACCTTTTGAGAGATTTACGAGAAATATTTTTCCATTGTCCATGATCCACCGAAGGGTGAAAGGATTTTTTGGTTGACCGAGAATATTTCGAAGAATAGGGGAAGAGAGAAATTGTCAGACTTTATTGAGGATCGGATTGATCGCCTCACTCTGCATTGATGGAGTCATTTTTGCAAATTCTTCATTCCAAAACTGGATAAGGATTGGATCCTCGATCTTCGATACCACTTTACGCCTATACGCCTCATGCGTGAGCATAAGCGGTATCGAAATAAGAGTCGTATCAGGAATCAGAAGAAGGGTCAGAATAGTATTTCGGAGTATATATTCGAGTCGGGGGCCCCAGCTCTCGGCAAACATTTTCTTAAAGATTGATACGAGTCATCCTGCGACAATAGGACGGAGTTCTGGATGGGGATTATCGAGCATATTAAAGCCTATCGGATACTCTTGATCTGCTGGATCAAAAAGGACGATATCATTGGTTCTTGATTTTGGTATATTTTTTAAAATGGTCTCGACGAGATCCCCATGAGGATCGATCACCGCGACTCCACGACCTCAGAGAATATCAGCATAAATCATATTCTCGAGTAGAGTCGACTTTCCCATACCTGTCTTTCCAATGATGTAGGTATGTCGAGCTCGATCGACTGGTTTGAGACCGAATCCTTCTACTCCCCCACGATAGTTTGCCATTCCGATAGGCGTATTGGGGCTTTCGACACTCGGAAGATCATGTGGTGGTTCGAATTTACGTGTCGTCACCCAGTGTATCCCTGGCGTTTTCACATAGAGGGTCGGCATATGGATGAGTCCAGCAAGCTCAGTCGATGAGAGGATCATAGCACCACGGGAAATTCGGCGAAGAGGAGGAAGATGCGCTATGGTATGAGAACGCTTCATGATAAAATGATTACCGCTCGGATTGGCGAATATATTCATCCCTCAAGAAAGCTCTTTTAAAAGAATTTCATCTTGTAGAGTATCGTGAAGATCCTTTACGACACGTATTGCCACCTGAAAACCATATCCTTCTGTTTTCGTTTCGACTTTTCATTTTTTCTCATGTTCATCGCCTTCATGATGAAATGAATCTTCTTCTCTTGGCATGAGGAATGAGACTATTTTTGTCGACCAAGAAAGTGGAAGAAATATCCATCCAATCCAAGACCAAAAGTGAAGAAGATGTACCTTCAAGAATCCAGGAATGATATGAGAATCCCAGATAACTCGATGTGATTCATGACGCCAAATATGATCCTCTATAGGCGCAAAATCAATCATATAAGCACCATATTGGTCTTTTGGTATTTTTGAAAGAGCGCTCGTAAGTGATGAAAGAGGGTCGACTGACTCCTTTTCTGTACGATCCTTCAGATTAACATAAAACTTAATAATATCGAGTGACTGATGTGCAAGTTTGATGTCACGCATACGAAATGGTCACTTTTTTATCTCTCGATTTTCGACTTCTATCATCTCGATATCACTATAGTGAGCGTAGAGCTGACTCGTGAGAAATCCTGCAAATTCGTTCGTCGTCGAAAGAAAGAATCGAATCTGCCCTCAAGATGATACAATCTCAAAACGAAATGTAGGATGAATTTTGGTTTCCCAAAACTTCCACCATGGGCGCATGTGTTCGATAGCATGATGGAGGGTAGAAAGCATTTCACGTGCGACAAATACACCCTTTTCATTAGCGCGATCGACTGATACTTCATACGTGATGAGAGGGGAATGACGAGACAAATGAGGGGGGATAAATAATGAAAAAATGCTTTTTGTGATTTAGAGCATCATGAAGACCTTATTTGGCATAAGGAATATACCACTTAGATTTCTCTATATAAATCTATCATACCAAATTTTGCTCGAATTTCCAAACAATTCTATTTGTCATTTTGCCCAGTCTCTCTATACTTCGACATATGTCTTGTAATAACACCAAAATTCTTGTAAATAATGTCCCTATTCTTGACCGTGGAGAAGAGCCATATATTGAGATCCGTATCAAGAAATGAGAATGCCTGAAGTATCTCCTTTTTCCCAGTCAAGATGGAAAATACGAAAGAAAATTCATTGTCGAAGAATGAGCCATATTTCGTGGGACTGCTGTGGCTATATGATCAAATATGATTCTAAAAATGTCCGTTTCTATAGAATGATCTGGGGGTGAAGCCTCACTTCAGCTTCTTGGACTTGCTCTTTCCAATACTACCCTAGAGATAGATGGAATTGGTAGAGTACTCCCATGATGTGAGAATATAAAACTTCGCGTAGATCAAACAAATATCCTTCTCTGAAGCAATGCTCGTGTGAAAGGGCGGCCTGTCCTCGAGGTCGCAACTGACTCGATCGAAGGATGACATTCTTGTCGGATTCATAGAATCTCAGGCGATGCACTTTTCTATCTCCAATCTCACGGCATCGATATAGCTACAGCCGAGGGGATGCTTCTCGAGGCAGAGATCTCGAGACATGTAAGTGTGATGGAAAACAATGCCGAAGAACTCAAAGAAGAAATACTCACGAGGATTCTCAAAAAATAAACCAAAATTTTGGTTTATTTTAAAATATGAGCCTCTACAAATTAGCTATCTCGTTTTAGTAAGCTATCAGTAGAATTAAAGAAGTACTGAAAATATATAAACCCATAGAATATTCCAGAGATGAAGCCCACTATATGGGCAACATTATCAATCATCGGATCTCAAAGCCCATACCATACCATATAAACAGCAATACAGAGGAAAACCCAAGGAATATCTTGTACATTACTTGAAAGCTTTGATTTATTATAAAGATAGTATGGTACGAGAAAACCAAAAATTCAAAATATCCATCCAGAAGCCCCAAGTGACGGCATATCATTAAGAAATCCCGAAGCTCCAGCACTAAGAATTCATGTAATAATGATTACTGATATATATCTTGGAAAGGTAAGGATCAACGATGTGATAAGAGTAAATGGATAGAGAAAAATAAGGTTTGAAAGTATATGATCAAATCCTCCATGAAGAAAAAGTGATGTAAAAGCTCAAAAGATGTTTCCTCAAGATGGATAATTAGAATAATTATAGGTAAAATTTTCCATATCAATTGTATCACCAGCAGGAAGTCCCTGATAGATCTGAATAGCAAAAACAAAAACTAAGATAAAAGCAAGGATTAAAAAATGACTATTGAGATATAAAAAAGATCACTCCATATCTTTCTCAATTTTTACTTCTTTAAGGCAAGAAGCATCAATTTTAATAACTTCGGATGAAGGTGTATTTTGCATATATTATCGGCGTTCACCACAATCAAGAAGTATAGCCATACAAATTGCGATTTCACGAGGAACTATGAATGAAGGATCACTGGACATATCGAGAAGATAATTATCAAAAATCTCGAATTTTCTCTTAAAGTATCCAATAATATTCGTCGACTTTGGATCATTTGTAACATCAAGAAAAATAAAATTTGTACGAATAAATGGTATCCCGAGACGCCTCATAATTCAAAGAATTACGGACTCTTCTTTTATAAGAATATGTTTTCCGCCATAGTACATATGCCATTTTTTTCTGAGAATATCAGTAAAAATATTTTTATCGAATTTTGCTATTTCTTCGCCATTATGTTTGAGTGTGTAATTTTTATGAATAAATTCATAGAGATTATCTTGAGTGATCGTAAATTCTGAATCATTTTTGTTCATATCTGCCTCAGAGAGATAGAATTCAATCCCTCTTCTTCATGCAACACTGATAATAAAAATCATGAGAAATAACCCCATCAAACCAGCGATAAGAGTAAAAATTATTCCCACAATTTCCTTTTCCGAAAGAGAAAAACCAATAGATGATCCGAGTATTATAGATCCGATAAATAATATAATCCCTAGTAATATAGCTCCAAATCTTCTCCAAAAGTACACTCGTCGAACAGAGAAAAAAAGATCATTATTATCCTCATCTTTCACATAATATTTTTCATTAATAGCTATTTTTTTCTGCTTGATCCCATACTTATTCTTTCCAAATATACCCTTTTCTACCATAGTTTAAGATGATTGCTGCTCTTTTCATCAAACATCTGTAGATAATTGAGGTAGAGATTCGCCGGTAACAATGAATTGCGTCTTACAATTTGGACATTCGACATTTTTTCATAGAAGTTCGTCTTTAAGATCAAATGCGGCTTTACAGTGAGTGCAAGAACAAAGCATAAATTAGGAAGATTATAAATATAGAGAAAAATAATATCTCAATTTCCAGCCAAAGTCAAAGAAAAAACTCTTTTTGACATTCGCCTATTTTTCCATATTATCGCCTCCGATTTTATAGAATTTTTTTTACTAAATTCTACTCTCTAAATTCTAATTTCTCCTTTTTATGGCCATCTCTAAGGATCTCAAAAATATCCGAAACTTCGGTATCTGTGCCCACATCGATGCGGGTAAGACTACTACTTCAGAACGTGTACTCTTCTATACTGGTATCAATCATAAGATTGGTGAAGTCCATGATGGAGGTGCTACTATGGACTGGATGGAACAAGAGAAAGAGCGTGGAATCACGATCACTTCAGCAGCTACTACTACGACATGGAAGGGAACTCAACTGAACCTTATTGATACTCCAGGACACGTCGACTTCACGATCGAAGTAGAGCGATCTATGCGCGTACTCGATGGAGCTGTGGCGGTATTCGATGCTTCACAATGAGTCGAGCCTCAATCTGAAACAGTCTGGAAACAGGCAGATAAATATGGAGTACCTCGTATCGCATTCGCCAATAAGATGGATAAGACAGGAGGAAACTTCATGATGACCTATGAGTCTATCATCAAGCGTCTTGCTGGAAATAAAGTAATACCTATTCAGCTTCCTATCGGTCAAGAGAATGATTTCTCTGGAATCATCAACCTCATAAACATGAAAGCGTATAAGTTCGAAGGGAAGATGGGTGAAGTCGTCGTCGAATTCGAGATCCCAGCAGATATGAAAGCTCAAGCAGATGAGTGGCATGCGAAGCTCGTAGAGAAAGCAGCAGAGCAAGATGATGAACTTATGAACAAATTCTTCGAAGCAGGCACTCTCACAGAAGCTGAAATCAAACAAGGACTTCGAAAATGAGTCATCTCTGATGCAGTATACCCTCTCATGTGTGGATCTGCACTTATGAATAAGTGAGTCCAGCTCGTCCTCGATGCTGTCGTCGATCTTCTTCCTTCACCACTTGATGTGAAGGGTGGTATGATCGTCGGTACTGATCCAGATGATCACGAAAAGGAAATTACTCTTAAGCAAGATCCGACAGAATCACTTGGTGCTATCGCGTTTAAGATCATGACTGATCCATTCGTCGGACGTATCACTTTCGTTCGTGTCTATGCTGGTACTCTCAAATCTGGATCATATGTACTGAACTCTGTCTCAGGAGAAAGAGAGCGCATCGGTCGTCTCCTCCAGATGCACGCAAACAATCGTACAGAAATCGAAGAAATCCCAGCTGGAAATATCGGTGCAGTCATCGGTCTTAAAGATACAAAAACTGGAGATACCCTGTGTGATGAGAATCATCCAATTGTCCTTGAGCGTATGATATTCCCTGAACCTGTGATTTCTATCTCTGTAGAACCAAAAACAAAAGCCGACCAAGAACGTATGGGTATGGCGCTCAACAAGCTTGCTGAAGAAGATCCATCATTTCGTGTATCTTCAAACTCTGAAACAGGACAGACGATCATGGCGGGTATGGGAGAACTCCATCTCGAAATCCTTGTCGATCGTATGAAACGAGAATTCAAGGTAGAAGCCAATGTCGGTGCTCCTCAAGTAGCATATCGTGAAACCATCAATGCAACTGTAACTGATGAGCGTGGTGTCCATAAAAAACAATCTGGAGGTCGAGGACAATTTGGTGATGTCGTCATCACCTTTGAACCTATTACTCCTGAGATGCGAGCAGCTGATCCAGAAGGACTGAAGGGTGAGACAGTATTCGTAAATAAAATCGTCGGATGAGTGGTACCTCGTGAATATATCCCAGCAGTCGAAAAAGGACTGATCCAAGCCTATACTCGTGGTATCATCGCTGGATATCCGATCGTCGATGTAAAGGCAACTCTCACATTCGGTAGCTACCATGATGTTGACTCGAATGAGCTTGCCTTCCGTATGGCTGCGATCAAGGCATTCCGCCAAGCAGCAAAAAAAGCTCGCCCAGTTCTTCTTGAGCCGATCATGTTCGTCGAAGTCAATACTCCAGAAGAATATATGGGTGATGTCCTCGGAAATTTGAATTCAAAGCGTGGTCAAATCATCGAAATGACTGAACGTGGTATGGCAAAAATCATCCGTGCACATGTCCCACTCTCAGAAATGTTCGGATACTCGACAGATCTCCGTTCATCTTCACAAGGACGTGCTACATATACTATGGAATTTGCACACTATGCACATGTTCCGAACAATATCACTGAAAAGATCCGGGCAGAACGTGGAGTGAAGTTTGAAGAAGACGAGGAGGAATAGAAGTAATAGATGAAGTTCTCCTAGAGCTTATAAAATTGATAAAATCTCGCATTCAAGCGAGATTTTTTATAGATTTGACTGAATTCGGGACAGCCCTATACTAAAATAGTTGTATATTCCTTACTCTCATTTTATTTATGAAAAAACTTTTTTTTCTATTCTTTCTTTTGGCACCACTTTCTACTTTTGCCTGAGCTTATGTAAATTTTAATGGATATATCGGGAATACAAACGGTATAAATAATATAAAGCGGCTTGATGCTATAGGGTACGCAATAAGGATTTGTCAAAAAAATTCTACTATTTTAGTAAATTCACCAAAGATTTTAGTAAAATATTGAAAAACTCGATTTTATACATCAGGTACTCAGGGGCTCAATTCTCTTCATTTTGGAACGAGACTATCTTATCGGGGATGAATCTCCTATCACTTAGATCCTCAGGATCCTCTCGAAACGCCATACTGTATAACAAGTGGAATGTGATGACCACCAGTTATAGTAGTCAATACTACAAGCTTTACAATTACAGATGAATTTACGATATTTGATGTATGAAATAAGCTCGGATTTGCTTATGATGAATCAATACTCCTTGCTCGAGCGAATGGTCTTACTATTGATAAAAATTTTAATTCAAGTCTTCACAGATGACAAATCCTCGTAGTGCCTATTTTATTTAATGGTGTTTACTAAAAAATCACCGAAAAAAATTTTCCCTTTCACCTCTTTTAGGGGATTTTTTTGATTTCCTCATAAAGATAAATAAGATGAAGGGACTTAATCTTATTTATGAAAAAATATCTTCTCTCCATCGCAAGTTTGCTTTTGTTTTTCGCATGTATTTCAGTATTTGCCGATAGTCCTGAATCCTTTTATACAAAGCCATATGCTTGTAGTCTGTCTGATAATCAATATAAGTGAGAACTTTCTGTACTGAGTGATGATCCAACTGCAGTTGCAGGAGGTTTTATAAAATCAGGTAATATCTTATATTATGTAGTTATTAGTGAAAATCACACGAAGCAAGAACTTTTTTCTTATGATTGTAAGAAGAAGAAATCAAATCTTATAAAAGATGTGACGCTCAACTCTTCCAAATGGATGAATGCTGAGATAGACTATATAAATACTTCATATATTTTTATAAAATATTCTGGTGAGGCTCGCTGAGAAGAGTATGAGGGAGTATTCACTCGAAGAAGTAAGGTATTTCGAGAATTAACATTTGCTAATAGGGATACTCTTATGAACCAGCATAAGACAGACTTTGGATCCGATGCACTCCCTTTTCGTGTAGTAGATGTCACTACAGGAAGATGATGAAAACTGTTGGTATGGATCACTTGGTGACCTGAGGCACTGAGAGCGCTCAGTCTCGATACGAAAACTTTCATAGCATCAAATGTCACTTGGAATTATACTTTTCGTATGCAGAATGGATCTGATGCTTGGCTAAAACTATCGAACGGAAAACTCTATGGAAGAGGGAATGCAGGGTGATGGTATGAGCTACAAAATAGAGATATTTCGACTTTTCGTGCACTTACAGCGGAATATGGAAGAGATAATTTCGGACATTCGATTTCTTTTCTAGATCCTTTTCTTCCTGCTGATGCTCTTTTTAAGAGCCATGAACTTTGGTATAGTCCAAGTAAGCAATCTTTGTATGGATACCACTTTTGATCTACATACTCCGTCGCAGTCAAAAATCCTCGAGCCCTTGTATTTACAGGCTATACTCAAATTTCAAGCCCCGTCAGTATCTGTGATGATACGACTGGTTCTTACTCATATGAGGCATACGATGATCAATTTTGTTATGGAAATCTCTATGGAACATCTGGCAATATAGGTATTGTTTGAAAAGTGAAAAAATAATCCTTTGAAGACGAGAGGATATGAAATAGGATGATATAGCAATCATAAAATTAGTAGTTAACTCATTCATACATAATAACTTTACACCATATAAGTATTTATTTAAAATGGTAATGTTGTAAAAATTTTGATGTATATAATAAATAAGATTCTTCAATTTTAATTTGCCCTTACTCCCTCTATCTCTATAATCTATCGCATGAATCCACTTACCGTCAAAATCTGTAAATGACGCTCATGTACTGAGCGATTTTCTCCTTTTATTGAGAAGCGTCTCGTCGCAGATAGAGATTTTTATGGCTATCCTGAAGAGCTCATCATCGAAGATTGCCTCTGCCAGGGACGCTGCAAAGAAGGACCTACCGTGGTATTTGATAATGATGTCCAAATCTACATGAACCCGATCAAGGCGAGTGAAATGCTTCGAAGAAAAGTCAGTGAATGGAAAAATAAAATGAAAAAAGAACAAATAATTTCTGTATAATATGTGATGATCATTTAGTATTTATACGGCATTTCCCCGAGGATACTGTGCATGAGTCCATCGAGCAGTCGATATGCTCATGCAAGTCATCATGACGTACCCAAAAGAGACAATATATGTCAATCACGAGATTATTCATAATACCTTTGTGATTCATATGTTTGAAAGAAAGTGAGTCATTTTTGAATCAGATATCGAAAAAATTCCCGAAGGATGACTCATCGTGATATCAGCACATGGAACAGGACCAAGCTATTTTAAAAATCTTCGGTCGAGAAATATACGGTGGATCGATGCGACCTGCCCACTTGTCGAGAAAGTACACCGCGAAGCGAAGGACTACATCGGAAGATGATACCATATCCTCTATATCGGGAAAAAATGACATCAAGAAGCTCTGGGGATGCTCGATGAATGATCGGGTCATATCACGCTCATCGAAAAAGAGGAGGATTTAAAATCCTTAAACCATACCCATATAAAATTCGTACTTCTCACGCAAACGACTCTTTCTGTCGATGATACCAAAAAGCTGATAGAAAAAATCCAAGCGCTTATACCCGATGTCGTGCTTCCCAAGACTGATGATATCTGCTATGCGACGACGAATCGACAAAATGCCGTAAAAGCACTTGCAGAAAAATGTGAACTCATCGTCGTCATAGGATCAAAATCAAGCTCGAATTCCAATAAGCTCCGTGATGTTGCTGAAAGTCTCTGAAAACGAGCATATCTGATCGATGATGCATCGGAAATTGATACCGAATGGCTCAAATGAATCTCTACTATCGGGGTGACAGCCTGAGCCTCTGGACCTGAAGAACTCGTAGCATGAGTCATCGAACATCTCCAAACACTTGGATGAAGATTCGAGAGAGAGCTCCGAGTCGTAGAAGAAAAAATCACATTTCCTTATATTCTTAAAATCCAATCATAATGCCAAAAACTTGATATATCGCCATCGTGGGTCGTCCTAATGCTGGGAAATCGACACTTCTGAATGCCATCATCGGAGAGAAGGTGTCTGCGATCTCTCATCGTCCTCAGACGACTCAGAGAAGTATCCCAGGGATATTCACAGATGAAGAAAAAGGCATACAGATGATATTTCTCGATACTCCATGAATACACAATCACTCATGAGAACAGTACGGAAGTCAGAAGGTCTACGATATCAATGAACGTATTAACTCTGAGGCATATGCCTCTCTCCATTCAGCTGATGTCATCCTCCGTCTTCTCGATCCTACTCGAACCTATGGTGAAGAAGATGAACGTATCGACACTCTTCTCGAAAAAATCGGAAAGCCCGTCATCCGTATCGAGACCAAACAAGATATGGAGAACAAAAGTTATCCCCAAAAATGAGTTGATCTGCGTATTGATTCAGTGGCGCGTATAGGATTTGAAGAGCTATTTGATCGTATCAGCACCTACCTTCCAGAAGGACCATATCTCTATGATCCTGATTTTTATACTGATCAATCAATGGATCTGCGTATCCAGGAAGTCATCCGTGAGCGACTTTTTCTCGAACTGGGTGATGAGATCCCCTATGCTTCATATATAGAAGTGAGTCAGATCGAGGAAAAATGAGGAGATACTCCGAAATCTCTTCCTATGCTCTCTATACAAGCCTATATCAACGTAGAATCTGATTCTCAGAAGGTGATCGTCATAGGCAAATGAGGAGCAAAAATACAAAAAATCGGTACAGAGTCTCGCATACTCCTCGAGGAAATTTTCGATAAAAAAGTATTTCTTGCGCTGCGAGTGAAAGTCCACAAAAACTGGAGAAAGGATCAAAATGTCCTCGATAAGATATTTCCCAAGAAATAATGCTTCTCATGATAGAATCATCCCTTCCATCTTCCATTCCCGATGAAATTGCCGAAAAGATTTTTGATATCTCGATTCAAAGTGCTCGATGTCGATCTCGAGAAATATATATTTATGAGCTTTCAAGTCTTTCTGCACTCATCGGTGAAGCCCGAGCAGAGATCGTCCGCAGTGAAATGCTTAAGCATAATATTACTGTCTATCAGATTGCGAATACTCCTGTTATTTCACCATTTACGAAAAATGATCCTTTCGTAGAAAAGTGTATGAACTTTCGATATGTTCCAAAAAGTACTATGAATATAGAAACAGAGGTACTGATATTCGATGATGTCGTAGTAAGTTATTGCTTGGGAGATACTCCAAAATTCCAGATG
>JAYVIJ010000003.1:0-6330 GCA_043770315.1 Candidatus Altimarinota bacterium
CTCATGGTAGATTCAGGGTAGCCTTGCAGGAATCTGCATCTACTTGTTCCTGAAAATCAAATATTTTTCCTTCTCAGATAATAAGGCGAGTTTGAGAAAGAATATTGAGAAATGATCATGATGATATCCTGCGTTCTTGTGTAATTTTACGAAAGAGTATTTCTTTCAGTTCGTAATCATTTCAGAGGAGGATAACACCGATAGCCCATTGCCATGTACGAGAATCGTCATCAGAAATATCAGCTATAATACACTCACGTATTGCTTGAGGAATGACATAATATTGATTCGATTGAGCTCAGCGCTTTAAGTGTTCTTTGAGTTCATGCACTCTCGGTTTTCCGCCAGATCTTCTTGATATACGGTCTACTATATCTGCTCATTTTCTCTCATGAAGGATTGTTTCGACTTCTAGGATTCTCTTATTGATATGAGCCATAATAACATCGAGAGACTGAGTATTATATGGGGTTGGTTCTCCACGTTTTTTTGCTTTCAGTAAACGATGTACGAGCATATCAGCATATCGACGAAGTGGTGAAGTAAAGTGTGTATATCCATTTGGTGGATATATTCAGAGTCATTCATGTTTTCCCTGCAATCTGGAATAAAAAGCTCTCTCTTTTTGAGTCAAGTGCTGACGAAATACTCCTATATCGCCAGAGGCTATGAGCTTACTTGCGATAATTTGATTTGCCATAACCATAAGTGTTGCGATCATTTCATGGACATTTCGTCACTTATTTCATGACTGCATTTTTTGCCCTCACATTTCTTCAATCCCGCGAGCTCAGATATTTGATCATCTATTACCATTGAGAAGTCCTACTACGCGAAAAAGATTTTGGATTTGCCTGTAGTAAGTTGCATCTGGATTCATGGTATCCGCATGAAAAGTATCATATGTATATGTCTTATGAACGCGAAGAAGGGATTCATATATATCACTATGGACGATGTTCCCTGCGTGATTCACATCGAATTGAACGGTGAGGGCAATATGTTTTCTCTTTCCATTGAGAGAGTAGAGATTATTTGATATTGCTTCAGGAAGCATCGGTATCACGACTGGATGCAGATAGAGAGTCGTCGATCGAATCATCGCCTCTAGATCTATAGGGGTATATTGGGGGATAACTTCGGTAACATCAGTGATAGATACATATACTCTCAAAAGTTTTGTCTTCTCATCATATTCACACCATACAGCATCATCAGCATCGAGAGTAGTAGGCCCATCGATGGTGATTCACTCTACCTCATTTCGACGTATTGCGGTATCCGAGAGTTGAGTATGCACCAAGTGTCAGACTTGACCTATAACTCATCGGCTAAAACCCGATTGTGCCTCATGTGTAGCAAGATAGTTTCGAAGATCAAGTGGATCCATAACAAGAAATAATTCAATTGCACTATATGAATTTTTAGAATCTTTTCAAGACAAATTATATTTTTATTGAATTATAAATTTATTATTTTTTCGCATTCTTCCATATTTTTTATATAATAACTATATGTATGAATATATAATTCCTCTATTTGAATTCATCAAACAAGAATGACCTCTTTTTACTGTGCTCATTATATGAGTTGGTATAGAGATTATTTCTCGTCGAATGAAATCACGGATGAAAAAATCTATTTTTTCACAATACGAAAACTCCATTGACCCAAAACATGCAGAATTTTACCTCAATTATTATAGAAAAATACAGGTTATTGATATTATTCGTGCACTCTCCGTCATACTAATACTCTTTATTGTATTTACTTTCAAGACGGGTGAGGGTGTGAATTTTCTTGTTATTGGACTCGGTGCACTCATAATCACCATGAAGGATTTTATCCTTTCAATTTTCGCCTTCTTCTTTATCGTCAGACAGTATAAAATCGGTGATACAGTAGGAATGGGTGATATTCAATGACAGATTATTTATATTCGAGTTTTTTCGATAGGAATTCTCGGAAAAGATAATGATGGAGATAGTACAGGAAAGATGTATGTCATACCAGGACACAAGCTCATCACAGAAAGCATCAAGAAAGAAGATCTTCACGTTAATAGCATCAAAAAAGAACTCCTTCGTATTCCATTTATCACCCAAGATTTTTCTCTTGATTTCTGAGAATTTCTCAAAGAATTAGAACATTATTTGAATTCGACTCTCCCTACACTTTCAAAAAGAAATTGTGGAAATTTTCAAACGTATATCGGATATAAGTATAAAATGGATATCGATTATCTTGAAGATAAATGCATCATTATCACTGTATGAATCGTCGGAAATTGGGAGACTAATGTCGACAATAAAAAGAAAATTATCTCTTTCATCGAATCAAAAAAGAGGATTGAATTATAGAAAAATAGATTCTATTTTCTTCAGAGAATTCTCTGGGCAGTTTTTTTGGCTCTTTCTCAAACAACAAAACATGTATGAGTATGTGCTGCATGATCGACTCGATTGACTTTTCCTGGTGTAATATCATTTCATGGAAATTGACTTGAAGATGGAACTATACTATCTCTGTGACTCACATGAGCAATAATACTACCTCGTATTTGACGTGAGAAATCACAACCAGCAAAATATCCTCATTGCCTATTCACATCACTACATGCAGGAACGAATAAAGAAAGTGGATAAGCAAGTGGTGTTCCAAAAAATGGTGTACCCATGGTAATAACTTCATCTACCTTGAGTGAGCGATTTTTTCGAAGAGCCTCAAGGGTTATAAGTCAACCATTACTATAAGCAACTACTCGCACATCACGACTCAGTCAATCAGTATCAAGAACTTCTCCCAGTTTATCAGCAAGCTTATTTGCTGACTCAGCTATAGATCAAGTATTAAAATTTCAAAACTCTGGAGCATATATTACATTTGCTCTTTGTGCAATGTGTCCTCCGAGAACACTCATAGTAGCATTATTCCCCGTAAATCCTGGTACCATGAGATAAATCGGTACCTTTTTCCCATGATGGAGATGATCTTTGGGGGAAGAGAGGATTCAAGTTGCAGATAAACGCATATGCTCCAGGATACCCAAAAATCATACTAAAGAAGGAATGGGAGAAAATCAGTCCTTCATGATTTTTTTTAATCAAGGTGTTCGGTGAGCAGAAATTTCTTTATTCATACAGCTATAGAAAAAGAATTAATAAATCCATTTCACCCAAAGATCTCAAAATGAAAGCTCATAATCAGCAATTTCTGACTTAAATTTGGTATATCCTTCATAAGAAAATGGATCAAATATACTTCGCATATGATCAAAATCGAGATATTGATATCCAAGTTTTTGCGATTCGAGAAACCATCGATCGATGATAGTAAGACCAAGATGATAGGGCTTACCTGCATCATCCTGAAATGCTATGAGATAGGTCGAAGTCGGATGATCATCGAGAAATATAGCTCATGCAAGGATGACTCCATCGACAGAAGCAGTATATATACGAATATTTGCACTATGATTTTTAGAAAGATACTTCTGTCTCCAGATATTATATGCTTTCCATTTATGATGAATCTTCGTCTTTTTATATACTGCGAGAAAATCTTCTAAGTTTGTGTTTGTATCGATAGATATTTTTCAAGTCTCACATTCTTTTTGGATTTTATTTCGATGTCATCGTGCCTTTGAAGACCATTTTTTATAATACTCTGGTGTATCCAGCATCGAAAATGCTGACCGAGTCGAGTGATGATAGAGGTGAGAGAAGAAGTATCCGAGTCGAATCCATCATTTTTGGAAAATATCTTTTGATTCTCACGCAAGAGTAGGCGATATCATTTTCCATCCAGACCAAAAAACGATACCTCGCTTCATGCCGTACTGGAGGAGTAATTCTTTTGTCGGCCGAATATCGCATTTTTCGAAAAATCAGATAGAAATAAATCATCAAAAATAATGATGTATATAGGCATACTCACCATTTTCTTCGACTTTTCTGACATTCCCTCATTCAGAGTAGAGAATATAGTCAAAAAAAGCTTTTGAATGCGAACGATAATAGTGATATCATTCGGGGATTTCGGATCGAAGAAGCTTTTTCATAGAAAAAGTATAAGGATTTTTTCATTCTTGCAAAAAGAATCCCTATCAATATCATAGAAATAATAGTATTTATCCTACTCTTTATGCGTCATATCCTCTCGAGTAAGCAATTTACCCGAACAGATATAGAATACCTCATGTCAGAAGCTCGGAAGATGGATGATATACTCATCAAGTGAGGAAGTCGAATGTTCGATGAAAAAATTATGGCAACACTTTTCTATGAGCCATCGACCCGCACCAGACTCTCATTCGAAACTTCGATGAATCGACTCGGAGGAAAAGTGATATCAGAAACGGATGTAAATTTCTCAAGTCAATCGAAGTGAGAAATCCTTGCCGATACTATCAGGATCGTTTCAGGATATGCTGATATCATAGCGATACGATCAAAAAACGTAGGAGATGCAGAAATCGCAAGCAAGTATTCAGCCGTGCCTGTGATAAATGCCTGAGACGGATCTGGAGAACATCCGACTCAGTCACTTTTAGATTTTTATACCATAGCAAAACAGTTTCCTGAGATTTTCGATGATGCACCACTCAATCTTACTTTCGTTGGAGATCTCCGATATGGTCGCACTGTCCACTCGCTCTCGATCCTTATGAGAAATTTCCCGAATGTGAAAATGCGATTTATCGCTCCCGAGTCACTCAATCTCCCAGAAGAATATAAAAAAGAATGAGATATATTCTCTGAAATACTCGATGATGCCATCCTTCAATCATCAGACATTATCTATATGACTCGAGTCCAGAAAGAACGCTTCCCAAATCTCGAAAGCTATGAAGCAGTAGCGAAAATATTCATTCTCACAAAAGAAAAAGTCGAAATAATGAAGCTGAACTCTATCCTCATGCATCCACTTCCACGCATATATGAGATACCGACAGATGTCGATCTTCTCCCTCAAGCACATTATTTCCAACAAGCAAAAAATGGTATTCCAGTAAGAATGGCACTCATAAAATACTGTCTCGAAAAATAATACTATGACTTTCATCCAAAAAATAAAAAGGTTTTTCGAGCCACTCAAGTGACAAACATTGCTCGTAGGGGCTTCCATAATAAAATTCTCTCTCTGGGCAGTTTATGCTCTTTTTTCAGTGCATATAGTTCGACAATGTGTGAAACTCTACTCTCAAAATAATATCATAGAACTCAAATTTCTGATAGGAGAATTTATCATATTTACTACGCTATATTTTTTCATATCTTACATTTTTCGAAGATCAGATTGGCCCAATCTATGGCATGAGATTCATCGGTGGATATATAGAAAATATATTCGAGAAATTATTGAAATGGATGGAAACTCCTTAGAAAGAATCGGTACTGGTCGGATCATCGCAGTAATATCTTCAGCAGAAAAAACTTGGATAGATAGCATACTCCATGTCATTCAGGAAGGTACAAAAATGGGAATCATCACTACCTATATTTGTTACTTATTTTTTTCGCAAAGCTTTTTTCTGTGAATGATTTTTATCATACTTTTCATCGGATTACATTTTCTCATAATATACTTAGATGGATTTGCTCATAGATATAGAAAGGTTCGCACAGAGAAAAAAACTGAACTCACACGAGAACTCGTGAGAATTACTATGTCAAAAAATGATATTCTCCAATCTGGAAGTATAGAGCAAGACCTCGAGAAGGTTCGATCCCTCACGTATGAGATGCAACATGCAAATAATGGGATAAATAGTGCTCTCTTTAAGATATTTAATTTGGTTCGATTCGTTTCGAGTATGATACGACTCGGTTTTATAATTTTTCTTGTTCATTCATTTTCGATTGGGATTATTCCTGCAGCAGATGTCGCTGGAATTTTAGCACTTTTGATTGTATTTGAGTCATTTTTATTTGATTCGACACAATTTTATAAAAATTTTACCAAAGATTTTTCCGATATAGAGAAGCTTTGGAGGGTATTTGATGATGCGCCGAAGCTTCGAGGATATCATGAAGGAGCATCCTTTACATTGAAGTCTCAACATATTGAAATCAACTCCATCACCTATGGATACAACGAATCTCGAGTTTTTTCTGATTTTTCTCTTAGAATCGAGAAGTGAAAAAAGACAGCACTCGTCGGTGCGAGTGGATGAGGAAAGACAACGCTCATGAAGCTTATAGCATGATACCTCCATCCTGAAAGTGGAACTCTATCCGTCATGGGAAATATACTTTCTGAAACAGCACTGAAAACCTATTATCCTCATATCGGATATCTCACCCAAGATCCGAGTGTATTTGATGGAAG
>JAYVIJ010000004.1:0-6228 GCA_043770315.1 Candidatus Altimarinota bacterium
ATCTGACAAGATTGTTTTAATGGTGGACCTGCCGGGGCTCGAACCCGGGACCTAAGGATTAAGAGTCCTGCGCTCTACCAACTGAGCTACAGATCCAGACTTTTTTAGCTCACAGAATATAGCGAACTTTCTCGAAAATGCAAATTTTTTACACGCATTTATATTTTCGACGGATTTTCGATGCGAGCATGCTATGGAGTCCCATGAGTAGAGCCATGCCTATGCAAAGATATACTCATATTCATCCGGTACGTGTTTTAGTGATATACCTCACTGGTGGACTTAGGAGTGTACGGATGTCTTGGAATATCGATTCGAGGAGTTGCTCATCACTTGCTTGGAAGTATCTTCCACCCGTCTTCCTAGCGATCTCTCTGAGAGTCGGCTCATCGATATCTGCAAGAACTTTATTACCAGCTGGATCGTAGAAATATTTTCGTATACCACCTTCGATGTAAGAAAGCACCGATCCAGAGGAGCTTCCTATGCCGACGGTATAGATAGTGATGTTATTTTTCGCAGCTTCATCTGCGGCGATACTGGGTAGGATACCCGTATTGGCTCGACCATCTGTCACGAGGATGATGATCTTCTCTCCAGTACCGCTTTTTATGAGAGTCGATATCCCTGATACGAGAGCATCTCCGATATTGGTTCAAGAGGTATCTTTCTGAGATTGATCGATCGTATCAGTTGTGGTAGAAGCGATGAGCTCACGGAGTGCCGTGATATCCTGAGTAGGTGGGGACATGACGAATGTCCTTCCAGCGAAGATGATATAGCCGATATTACTCGTATCGTCTTTTTCTAGATAGTTTCGTATTACTGCCTTTGCTTTTTCTATACGACTAGGAAGTATATCATCTGTCTTCATCGAGTTCGAGATATCGAGAGTGAGGATGATGTTTTTGTGTGTTTCTTCTTTTTGGGTATGTTCGATCGATATCTGTGGATCAATCCAGAGAACCATAACGATCAGGAATATGCCGACACGGAGCATCCAAATGATTCGGATTTCCCATGCGACAGATGCATATTTTTTCATCAGAGTATTCGGAATGGGATTCCCGATGCTTTCACGTCACCAAAACCACCATATGATAAGGAATATAAGGGATATAAGTATGATGAAGAGGGAAGAGGGGGGCATAGAAGTGCATTATGGAGGAGACAAAATACTACCGCAAAACAACGAATTGAAGGTATATCTAGTATAGGAAATTCTCGAAAGAATCAAGAAAGGATTTTGTATTTACTCTTATTTATCATATACTGCATGTTATGCAACATACTCCTTTTTCACTGGCACTTGGTGGTGGCTGAGCTCGTGGTCTCGCACATATTGGTGTCATACGACGACTCGAAGAACTTCAGAAAATTCCTGTAGCACTCTCAGGGACGAGTATGGGTGCGATCATCGCGACACTCTTGGCTCTTGGGAAGTCTTCATATGACATAGAAAAAATCCTTGATATTATGGAATGGCTTAAGCTTATCGATTTCGATATGAAAAAATGACTGATTAAATGAGCGAAAGTGGAGAAATTCTTGGATCAGATATTCGAAGGTAAGACTTTCGCAGATGTGAGTATCCCACTTTGGATCAATGCTACTGATGTCGATACAGGCGAGGGGGTCGTATTCCATGAAGGATATCTCTCTCATGCAGTTCGGGCATCTATCGGTATCCCTGGAGTCTTCTCACCCCAAGTATCAGGTGATCGATACCTCGTCGATGGTGGACTTGTAAATAATCTCCCGATCGAGATACTTCCTCCATGACTCGTCATAGCAGTATCGGCGATGAGGGATCTGACTCGGAAGATCCACTTTAAGCATTCAATATTTTCTCTTGATTGGCAGAAGACTATATTCTCGAACGGATACAATATCCTTCAGAAAACTATAGATATCATGCTTTCACAAAATGAAGCACGATCGGTAGTTTCTCGTGAAGAGGTACTCTATATACGTCCGAAATTCGATACGCTTGATTATTATGAATTTTCGAAATATAAGGAGTTCATCCAGTCTGGATATCAAGCAGCATGTATTACTTTTCCATAAAAAAATCTCCATTTTTTGGAGATTTTTTATGAGGATTAAGCAAGTTTATAGTTTTCTTCGAGTGCCTTAATGCGATTATCGAGAGAAGGGTGTGTCGAGAAAAATGAATCTGGTTCAGTGATCATGAAAGCCTTGAGATTTCCATGATCGAGTCGAGCTGTCGGCTCAAGCTTGGTAATGCTTTGGAGTTTTTTGAGGGCGTGCACCATACTTTGTTTCGAGGTATATGTTGCTCCTCAGAGATCAGCACGATATTCTCTATGTCGAGAGAACCACATGATGACAACGCTTGCGAGAAGTCCAAATACTATCTGGAGTACTGTGTAGGTCACCATATAAGAAAGATGAGATATTCCCTCACTTTCTTCTCCCCGAGAGAGGAAGCTTGCGATGAATCTTGCAGCTACCTGAGAGAGTACGATGACAAACGTATTGAGAACTCAGGTAATGAGTGTGAGAGTGACCATATCACCATTGAGTATATGCGCCATCTCATGTCAGACGACACCAGTAACTTCAGATTCTTTCATATGATTGAGGAGTCCAGTCGACACCGCGACGAGAGCACTATTCTTCGTTGCGCCTGTTGCGAAAGCATTGGGTTCAGCGGATTCATAGTATCCGACTTCAGGCATAGTGATATTATTCGCTTTTGCTATACGCTCTACAGTTTCATATACGCTTTGGAGTTTTGGATCAATGGTGTGGAGTGAGGATGCATCAAGTAAGATGATATTATATGCTTTCTTTGCTTGCCAACGAGAGAGAAAGAGAGAGATGACAGCTCATCAAAACCCAAATACTACAGCATATATAAGTATCGAGCCCATATTCCCAAATTGACTCAAAAAATCAGGGAAAAAAGTCTGCACGACGAGCATCACGATACCGAGAAGTCCTATGACTGCGAGATTCGTCACAAGAAAAAGTCAGATTCTTTTGAAAAAAGTAAACATAGATTTTTTTTAGAAAATAGAGAGACGGAAATGAGTAACTCTATAGAAGAGTATGATAATTTTTTACATGTAATTTTGAATAGTATAAGTGCTTATCTAGTATATATTTTCTATGAAAAAATCAACTTGATTTATAAAGTTTTTTTCTTACAATAAGAATTGTATTACTTTTCTAACTTGTTATACATATGTTCTGAAAGAAAAAAGAATCTCGATCTGTCGATACTGGAGTCAAGATGCATGGATCTGTCACTGTCGGTACAAAATGACAAATCGTCATTCCGAAAGATGTCCGAGATATGCTTGAAATCGCTGAAGGAGATACTCTTATGACGATCACAAAATATTGAAGATTTGTCTGATTTATAAAAGCAGAAGATATGGAGGATTTTATCGAGCTCCTCAAATCTGAATGTAATCTTTAAAGCTATTCCCTATACGCTTCACTTCGGTGAAGTGTTTATTCTATAAATTATCGCCCTGTATGAAAAAACTGACCTTGAGTATAGTTCTTATTTCTCTCATCCTTTCCGGGTGTAGTAAGGCAGAAGATACTCCATGAGTTATCACTCCAATTACGAAAAAACCATTTTCTATCGAAACTCAGATTATCGGAAAGAAAAAAGAATCGTATTCAGTCGAAAAATCTGCACGTCTGACGGCAGGATCGGCTTTGACGCTTTCTACAGAATCTGTCGGAGAGGTTTCAGCGATAACAGTAAAAGAAGGATCCTCTATAAAAAGAGGAACAAGACTTATCTCTCTTCGAGATACAGTGAATTCGTATGATATACGTGTTGCTCAAGCACAAAATAGTGTATCAATACAGGATGCAGGTATCGAATCGACAAAACTGAATCTTGAACGATCGATATTTGATAGTCAGATTGCTTATGATCAAGCAAAACGAACTTACGATACTCTTGTAGCCAAGACATCACTTTCTTATGATACTCTTGTCAATTCTAATCAAAAGACCCTCGATAATATCGACACGAACTATAAAAATTATCTCGCAGATGTCGATAAGAATCTTGATCAAGTCATTTTTGAATCAGATAGGATCCTCGGACTTTCGAGTAACAACGAATATACAAATGATGGATTCGAAAGCCTCCTTGGTGCACGAGTAGGGAATCTCAAGTATCTCAGTGACAATTCTTATGGGCGAGCACTCGCACAACTTGGACAAATACGAGCACAGAAACTGAAATCGATCACTCCAGAGACAGCGAAATCCGATATAGAAAATATCGAGCTTGCTTACACTCTTCTCCAAAAGCATCTGGACGATATGATCTATATGATCCAAAATAATGTGATCACAGGTGAGCTCACTATGGAGCGAAATGCTGCATGGATAGCACAATTTAATGGATTTCGAGCTTCTGCCAATGCCAATAGTGCAGCATTCAGCCAGTGGAAGCTTCAGACTCTGACATTCCTCAAAAATTATAAACTCAATGAGCTCGCAACAAAGGTTGCAGTCGAAAGTATCGATCGAAAACTCACAACACAAGAGCTCGCTCTCATAGAGTCGTCATCTGATGCGAAACTCCTCTATAATACGACGATCATCGATCTTCGGGATCGTATAGCATGAGCAAAGCTTGCAGTTAAACAATCAGAAAATGCTCGTGATACGGCAATAAAGGCTCGATCTGCTACACTTGCTCAGCTTGGCGCAAACCGTCAATCTTGAGTCTTATCTCTTGAGCAAGCTCAAAGAGAGTATGCAAAACTCACGATTACTGCACCGTTCGATGGTACAGTATCACGAGTGATTGCTACGATCGGCCAGAGGGTCAATCCCGGAACCCCAGTTCTTGAAGTCATATCCAATGCACCTGAAGTATTGGTCGATCTGGAATCGGAAATCGCAGATTCTCTCAATATCGGTGATACAATTCGAGTAGAGGTAGATAAAAAGTTCTTTACAGGAAGTATCATAGCCATGTCGAAAGCCGCAGGGGCAAACCTCCTCTATACAACAAGAATAAGTGTTCCCGAGGCAAAAGGTATGATCGGGAATGCAGCAAATCTTATTTTTACTGCATCTCGTGAGATTTCTGATTCAAGTGGGAAAGAAAAAATTGTCCTTCCTTTGAGGGCAGTAAAAATCGTGAGTGAGCAAGAAGGACAAATTAGTATCCTTGGAACCGGAAATACTCTTATTTATAAGAGCGTGAAGCTTGGAAAGGTTGTTTGAGATGGTATTTACATAGAAGATATACTTGATATCTCTACTGAAATTATACTCTCCGATGTCACCAACTATGAGCCGACAAAATTTGTACTTATAAAAAATAAATAATTCCATTCCTCCCTAACTGAAACTATTCTATGTCATCCAATCAACGCATTTTTGAACTCAGGGAAAAATTTACGACAGGATTTTTGGGATTTTGGGTCCGCCAATTTCGTATATCGTATCTTATCGTTATTACCATCATCGTCATGGGGCTTATCGCCGCGATAAATATCCCAAAAGAATCAAGTCCTTCGGTAAAACTCGGTATTATATCAATCAGTACGAGTTATGTCGGAACAAATCCCATAGATATGGATGCACTTGTGACAGATAAGATATATAAACAAGTGAAAGATATAAAAGGGATCGATACGATTAACTCGAATTCATCACTCGGTTTTTCGAGTGTTTCCCTTACGCTTAAGACTAATGCAGATACCAAGGACGTACTCTCCGATGTCCGAAGTGCTGTCGCTCGTGCGAGTCTTCCTCTTGATGCGAAAACCCCTGTTATTACCGAAATAGAAACAGATACCAGCCGAGCTTTCTCTATATTTCTCTATGCGAAAGATCAGACAACGAGTAAGGCACTCCTTTTTGATCGAGCGATCGAACTCCAAAAAGCGATCGAATGAGTTCCTGGTATCAATAAAGTCAATCTCTCTGCTGGATGAGCAGGGAGGCCGATAGATGCGAATGGGGGAAATGACTCTACTTATGAAGTCCATATCGTCATCCCAGAAGAAAAACTGACCAATCTAGGGTTGACACTTTCGAGTATCGCTTGAGTGATACAATCATATAATCGTGATCAACCAATAGGGAATTTTGCTGTCGGAGAAAAAAAATATGATTTTCGTATTGAAGGAAAAAATCGTGAAAGTTTTGATTTTCTTAAGACTCCTATCGTCCTTCCAAAAGGATGAAGTACGACCTTAGGGGATATCGCTACAA
>JAYVIJ010000005.1:0-49905 GCA_043770315.1 Candidatus Altimarinota bacterium
TCCACAGCAACTCTCGAAAGTTCGCGGAAAAACACGATACTCTGCATGGGTCCGCCTCAATGCAAAGCGTCTTAAGGACGGTGTATCACTTCAGTACAACGCTGAAGGGAACGCTGTCGCACTCTCTCACTTTGCTTCTCCTATCACTGGAGAGTACAAGGGAAAGAAAGTATTCTCTGTCCGTACAGGAAAGTCGAAGACTCCTACGAAGATCCGAGCATAATCTGTATAACAAAACAAAACTCGTCCGAAAGGGCGAGTTTTTCGTAAGAAATTCCCCTCGCTTTTTTCCATTTTTTGTCTATACTCCTTTTCTATAATTAATAGCTTCTTCTATGCTCTCCCGTCGTCGTAGTCGTGAATTCCTTCTCCAGTCTCTCTATGCTCGTTCTGAACTTGGAGAAAGTTTTGATCGCGAGAGTTTCACGCTTTCTTTTTTCTCGGAAGAAAACAGTTTCGAACTCGAAACACTCTATGTCGATGCGATCGAACAGGCGATCCTCACCCATGAGAAGGATCTCATCGAGATCATCTCACTTCTCGCACCGAAGTTCGAGCTTGGGACGATCCCCGTGATCCATATCCTCATCCTCATGATCACTCTCTCAGAGCTCATTTATGCTACAGATCTGGCTATCCCTGAAGCAGTTGCTGTGAACGAGGCCCTCGAGGTCGCTAAACGCTTTTCTGATGACCAAGGGCGTATATTTATCAATGGAGCACTCTCGGCTTTCCTCAAAGACAAAGAGAACCTTATGAAAAATCTCAAACCTGTAGATTTCCGAGTATTCGCCTAATCCTTTCCTCCAGAGTTCTGGAGGATTTTTTTGGTTTGGAGAAAAAGGTGGCTTGGATAGAATAAGAAAAATAAACCTCCATTATGTCTCTCTACGAAAAACTCCAAAAAGCCACCAGTGAAGAAGATGTCAAAGATGCATATATCGAAGCTCTCGGATTCAAAGATCATCATAAAGGTCTCGTTGATATACGCACGGATCACTTCTGGTTCGAGGCGAAGGATGGATATAGAACCTCGACCTATGAGATGTTCACGCAACTTCTTCACTATGTGCAGGATCACCTGAATCACGGGCGCACGGTTCCACCATTTCTCGGAGTCATCGACACACGGAAAGCCGCTATCATGAAGACGGTAGATATCATCCCATTTCTCGAAAAGAAGACCATCAAGTGGGGAAAGTCAGCAACAGGCTATACCCAAGAAGCACTCGATACGGTATCGGCATATATCGGGACGCATTTCGTCTCGTTCAATATCGAACACAATGAGAAAGAATTCATCGAAACCGTGAAAAATGCCATCAAAAAAGGTGATATTATCCGTACTCAGATCACCCCCGATAATCTGAAACAAGTATTCGATAAATGGGTAGAAAAAATCGGGAAGGAAATATCAGGTGTAAAAGAAGAAGATTATGCTCTCCTATTTTTCGCGGATATCATGCACGATGGGACAAGCTCGACCCACTTGAATCTCCCTGCGGAACTCCTCTATAAAAATGGGAATCCAGTTTTTTCACTTGCCTGATATATCTATGAACTCGGGAACAAAGAGTGATACCGCCAGTTCTGGCAGATCTACCACAAGCCGCCGAAAGCAGAATACCGTGACTATCTCCTCGAACGCCGTGACTCTCTCATCCTCCTCGATGAGCGGAGTTTCAAGTGAGCGTACTATACACCCCTCCATGTCGTGGATAAAGCCTATGACACTCTCACGGCGACCCTTGGAGATAACTGGCAAAAAGAATATATCGTCTGGGATATGTGCTGTGGTGTCGGGAATCTCGAAGTGAAGCACTCGAATCCTCGCAATATCTACATGTCGACCCTCGATCAGGCTGATGTCGATGTGATGAAGGCAACCAAGACGTGTGTCGCGGCTGAGAGATTCCAGTATGATTACTTGAATGACGATATCACCGATGATGGGAAGATAGACTACTCGCTCACGAACAAAATCCCCGAAAGACTCAGAAAAGCTATCGCAGAAGGAAAGAAAATATTGGTTCTGATAAATCCACCATATGCAGAAAGTGGTAGCGGTGTTAATAGTGGCAATAAAGAAGGTGTTGCAACTACCAGAGCAATGCAAAATATGGATGAATATTGATTTGCTAAACGTGAATTATTTGCACAATTCTTAGTAAGAATCAAAAAAGAAATTCCAAATGCTACACTCGCTATGTTTAGTACTTTAAAATATGTTGTTGCACCAAATTTTGAGGAATTTCGAAATATTTGGTTTGCAAAATATCTTGGTGGCTTTGTAGTTCATAATAAAGCTTTTGATGGTTTAAAAGGAGAATTCCCAATAGGATTTTTAATATGGAAAACATCGTCCAATATAAAAGATAATATTAAAGAAATCAGTGCTGAAATTTTAGATAAAGAGGCTATTCCAATTTGAGAAAAAATTTTTTTTAATTGTCCAAATGAAGAATTGCTTACAAGGTGGATTGAAAGACCTAAATCTAATAAGGAAGAATCAATACCATTAAAGAATGCTATTTCACCAGCTACAAAAACAAATGATATAAGAGGTTTATACTGGTCCGATAATGCAATTGGTAGCATGTATGCTCATGCTAGTGATATCCAAAATTGTCATTTAACAGCATTATTATCTTCTGGATATAGTAGTCCATGAGCGTTTTTTGTGACTCCTGAAAATCTCTGACAAGCGGCTATAGTTTTCGCTGTTCGTAGACTTATCAAGCCGACATGGATTAATGACCGAGATCAGTTCCTCCAACCGACAAAAGAACTTACCGAAGAATTTAAGATAGACTGTCTTATCTGGATGCTCTGGAATGGATCCAATCTCACAGCAAGTGCAGATGATCTGGAGTGGGATGGTCGAAAGTGGTCTATCGTCAATCATTTTATTCCTTTTACTGAAGCGGAAGTCGGCTCACCTGAACGATTCGAGTCGGACTTTATGGTAGAATATCTCTCAGATAAGAAGCTTTCTCCGGAGGCAAATAATGTCATGGCAGAGGGCAAGAAGCTCTGGCAATCATATTTCTCACAGCGAGATAATCATGCGGTACGAGAGGAATACAAGCTCAATCGTGCGGATGTCTGATGGTATCAGATCCGTAACGCGCTGAAGTCTCGTAATGAGACGAGTGATTATCCTCCTGTGAGTTTCACGGCATTCGAAGAAGCATATCGAGCTCTTGGTGATAAGCTCAGACCGATGGTCTATGAACTCGGGTTTCTCAGGGTATAATTTTTAAATTTAAACATATGTCTGAAAATCAAGAAATCATCAACCTATTACTCTCATTACCTGCAGAGACAGATAAACTTGAATTTAAGAGAATTGGTGAATGAAATATAAAGAGAATTCTTCATTCTATCGTAGCATTTGCAAATACTGAAGGCTGAAAAATTGTTTTATGAATAGATGATCCAGAGAAGACAAAATTAAAATGAGTAGAGAGAGTTTTTGGCATAGAAGAGAATTTAGAAAATTATGATGCTTTGAAACGAGAAATTTCGAAAATTATTCCGCCATTTACCAACTATAAAACAGAAGAGTTAGTTGCTGATAATAATAAAACCATAGTTATTATTTCGATTGAAAAATCTCAATCTTCCTTTCATTCTTGGGAAAACCAAGTTTGGGTGAGGCAAAAAAAGTGAAATAAACAACTTTCTCCTCAAGAAATTATTCATTTGAGTTATGCAAAGGGTTTTCAGCGTGCTGATGAAGAATTAGTTGATATTGATTTTGAGCTTTTGGAGACATCTTACTTTCGAGATTGGACACAAATGAGAGATATTTCAGGAAAAAATATTTGAGAAATACTTTATAAAGTATGACTTGCACGAAAAAATGGTATATGAACTCTTCTTCCGACAAGAGCTGCTGTCCTTCTTTTCGCAGAATATCCAAATGATATTCTTGATACTAAGTGTACTGTTCGCATATTTAAGTATTCTTGAAATCTAGAGACAATTAATGAAACTCCTAACCTTCTTAGTACACCAAAAACAATTAATGGACCTATTATTGAGCAGATTAAAAAATCACATGAGTATGTACTTGATACTATACAAAAAGGAATATCAATCATTTCATGATTTACCATCCATTACCAAATTCCATCTCGTGCAATTAAAGAAGCAATTACGAATGCAATAATACACAGAGATTACCATATGCAGAGAGATATTGAAGTGAGAATCTTCGAAGATAGAATTGAGGTCAATAGTCCATGACTTTTCCCCTCAAATATTACAAAAGCAAATATATGAAAAGTTCGATCACTTTGATATCGAAATAGTCTTATAGTCAAACATCTTCGTGAATTTCCAAATCCTCCAAATCTTGATCAAAATGAATGAGTAAGAGCAATGAGATCAGAAATGGAGAAAGAAAACCTCTATCCCCCAATTTTTCTTTCGTATCCTGTACTTTCGGATTCAGTAAGGGTAGTCTTATTTAATGAGAAAATTGCTACGGAGTGGGAAAAGGTATATCAATTTCTTGAAAAGAATATTTTTATAACAAATGAAGAAGCAAGAAACATAACCCATATATCACAACGAGATAAGATGTCAAAACTTTTAAAACAATGGGTTGAGAAATGATTAATTGCTCAGATAATACCAGAATCAGGCTATATGAGATGAGTTAAATATAAACTCATACAAACTAATACAATTATTGATTAATTTTACTTGATTTTCTTAAAAACTAGTAAAAATATATTCCTTTATATAAGCGAAAAAATTATACTTTTACTTGCATTTTATAACTTCTTCCATCTTCGAATCCATTCGCCATATCAATGAATACGACCAAGAATATTAGTCGGTCCGTGAGCTCGCAAAAATACTCGGGTATAGAGACTTTGGGAATTTCGAAAATGTCATTGCAAAAGCTAAAAAATCCTGTAAAAATAGCAAACAGAAGCCAAGAAACCATATCGCCGACGTCGGGGAAATGGTATGCATATTCTATATATTAAATAATAAACCTTTATGAATCTCTATCTCCTCGGCATCAAAAACCTCATAGAAAAAGATCCTACTCTTGCTTACGATGAAGTGCGACTCGGAGCGACATTTCTCGTAAAGATATTCCATCGAGAGATCGATATCGAGGCAGCATGTGAGAAGTATAACACGCTCGAAGAGCTCTTTGTGGGTGAGAATGGGAGAGGATACAATGCCGACTCTATCAGAAATGTGATGAAGGATCTCGCTCAAGTCCAATAATATGATATTTCATAGAGTCCTTTGGATGAGGAGATCGAGAGAAAACCAAAAGATTTTCCTTTTTCGAAAAATCCCTATACTAGAGGGGTTATTTATCTTTTACTATCCTCTATGCCGAGAACTCCCCTCCGATATGATCGTGAAGAGTTTGAAGCGAAGGTAGGAGTACTCCTGTCTTCCCTCCAGATTCTCCCGAGAGATCCTTCCCTCTATATCCTCGCTTGTATCCACCGAAGTGTCCTCAATGAAGCGCATACGGGATATGAGTCATCCAATGAACGTCTCGAATACCTCGGAGATGCCGTACTCGAACTCATCGTCACAGAAGCACTCTTTCATGAATTCACCGAGAAGACAGAAGGTGAGCTCACGGATATCCGCTCGGCGCTCGTGCGTGGTCGGAACCTCGCAGAAATCGCGAGTAAGCTCTCATTTTCTCAGGCGATCCAGCTCTCTCGTGGAGAGTCGCTCGCCCTCGGACATGATAACCCGTATATCCTCGCCAATACCCTTGAAGCGATGATCGGAGCGGTGTATCTCGACCAAGGATTCGAGAGTGCGAAAGCCTTCATCCTGAAGCATGTCTATTCGACGCTTCCGAAGATCCTTGAACATGGTCTCTATGTCGATCCGAAATCCTATCTCCAAGAGTATACCCAAGCCATATGGGGGATCACTCCGACCTATACGATCGTCAGTGAGGAAGGAGCAGACCATAGCAAGCTCTACGTCATATCTGCTTCCCTCGGCGAGGTCATCCTCGGAGAAGGAAAAGGATCGAGCAAGAAAAAATGAGAGCAAGATGCTGCGGAGAATGCAGTGAGCCGAAAGAAAGACTGGGAGAAAAAAGTGACGCTTCCAAAAAAAATCATCTAGTCTCTCCTTGCATTTTCCCTTGTTTTCTGATACCATCATGCTATGAATACTCTCCCCAAAGACCAATATCCCAAAGATTTCTACTATCATCGTACGGCTTCATCCACTTATCGAGCATATCTCGAAACCTGTGGACTCGTGACATTCGATATCGCACATCCACCACAATACTCTTGGAAAAAGAAGATTTTCGGGAATTGGTTTGGGGTGATAAAAAGCGAACGTATCGCCTATGAACCTGATATCTGAGCGCTCAAAAAAGCTACAGGACTCGAGCATGCTTTCGTCGTGTGGATCCCGTATGGAAGTGTCGATATCCCTTCTCCTTGGAGAAGACTCTGGCTTACAGATCACTTCGAAGAGACCGGATATGCGAAGCTCATCTATCCCCAAAAAGAAGTAGCAGGAAAAAGTGATACTCCGAATGAATCTTTACAGAAACTTCCGACACCAGCATATCTGGCTTCATGGAATGATCGATCTCGTCGCGCTCGCAAGAAGTTCCTCGCTTCAGGGGCGACCGTGAAAGCCGTCACTCCAGAAGAGTTTGCGCAGAGTTTTCGCACGACCAAGGTGAAACACTGGTACAAGTCTGCGTATATCAGCTACTATAATCGCATGGTATCCCTCGATGCCTCCAAGGTCCGACAGTGGCTCGCATATGATACAACAGGGCATGTTGTCGGTGGACTCGCGGTACATGACTTTCTCACCGATCACTCCGTCCACCTCGTGGCATTCACCGAGCAGAAGTCATATGATCTCCAAGCAGGAACAGGGCTCATGGATGTATGGTTCGCAGATTCTTATGAAAAGGGATTCGTCTATCTTTCGTTCGATCACCTCCGCAACAAAAATGGCCCTCGAGATCAGAGAGGATATACAGCATTCAAAGAAAATTTCATCACGGCACAACTCTCATTTAAAGAAGCATATTTTCGATTTTTTTAGACGCTTCCATTTTTGGGGATTTTGTAGTATTCGAGGAGATATTTTGCGATTTCTGCAAAGAGCGCTGATGAAGTATTTTCTGAGTATTGATCCGTACGCGGACGGTCGATCGAGAGGATGAGGACAAATTTGGGATTATTGGCTGGTGCATATCCTCCATAAGAAGTGATAGTATGACCGACATCTTGTCCGAGAACACGATTCTCGTAACCTCATTTGTATGGGATTTGAGAGGTACCGGTTTTTCCAGCGATGGTATATCCTGGGACTCATCCTTTTTTCGCAAAACCATTTCGTACTCCATCGACGAGCATGGCAGTGATGATTCTCGATGTTTCTTCCTTGAGTACTCGACGTATCGGAGTTGGGATGGTATCGATTTTTTTTCCATCTGGATAGGTGACAGACTCGACGATATGGGGTTCCATATAGACTCATCCATTCGCGAGGACCGAGTAGGCTGCAGCCATTTGGAGCATGGTTGCATTGATCCCTTGTCCGAATGACATCGTGAAAAATTGTGTACGCGACCATTTTTCATAGGGAGAAATCTGTGAATAATTTTCTCCATCGAGGGTGATATTGCTCTTTGAGCCGAATCCAAAGTCTTGGATATATTTAAAGAAGAGTGAAGGACCGATTTTTTCTATGATGGATATCATCCCGACATTACATGACCAATCCAGTGCATGGAGGTATGTATGACGACCAGTACACTGAGAAGCGACATTCGATATACGAGAAGATCGACCTCATTCATAGGTGAGCTCGACATATCACTTATCGAAGTAGGTGTCATTGGGCTTGATCTCTCCAGTATCGATACCGATAGCTGTCGTGATACCCTTAAATACCGATCCTGGCTCATAAAATGCTGAAATAATATCATTACTATATACTCAGGCTCAGAATTTATTTTTGTACTTATACTTGGTGATAGTAAAGTTTTGTATTTCTTGGGTGGTTGCATCTCGAAGTTTGAGTCTCTGTCATTCTATATTTGCGAATATGCTCCCACTCATAGTATCTACCACGAACATAGGAACACCGAAAAGGTCAAAATACGGATTTCTATATTTCGCATAGCTCACCATTTCCATATCGTAGATTTGTGTAGCATTATTCACATCATAGTCAGGATAGTTTACCATAGCTTTTATCGCCCCAGTATGAGGATCCATGACGATGACACTTCATTTATTTGCGCGAAACCGCTCTACAGCAGAGGCAAGACGCAATGATATTTCTTTTTGGATATTTCGATCGATCGTGAGGGTGATATCGACTCAGTTTTTACTCGAGATAAGCCCCCGAGAGACGTAGCCGTCGATCGGACGATTTGCATTATCTTTTATGACTCTTTGTGTTGGACTATCTCCTTGAAGAAGATTCTGAAAGTATCACTCGATCCCATATTTTCCGACTCATTCACCATCGACGAATCCGGTGATTTGGCTGACGATGTTTTTCTCAGGATAAAAACGTACGAGATTATCTTCGATTTTGATAAAAGGGACAATAGAATCTTCTATATAGAGCTCTTTATTTTTTATAGCATTTCTTTCCGCATTGAGTCGCTTGATGATCGCATCACGGGTACTGACATTCATCTTTCGTATGATTTCGAGATGTTGTTTTTTACGGATTTCGAGCCGTGGAAGTATATTTTTTGTATCGAGTCCGATGAGGGGCGTCAGTTTTGAAGCAAGGAGATCTTTGCTTGTTACTTTTGTGGGATTGACGTAGAGATTATTCACGACGAAGAAGAGACTCGGATCTTGCCAACTTCCGATCACTTCTATGGCTTTCTCATCGAGATTTCGAGCGAGCTCGACACTTTCTATAGGAGATTCTATACGAGATTCGAGGTAGTTTCGTATCTTCGATTTGAGATCGCTCACGCTAATATTTTTTTGAGTACTGAGATCTTCTCGGATATAGTTTCCCATGGATTCTATACAGGAGGTATCGTAGGTACAAAATTCATCAAATACGATATCAGAGAGAAAAGTGAGAAGTTTATCTTTTGATCCTGACTGAGATGGATCGATCGCGAGATTCCCGAGGTTCGTCGATACACTGAGTACTCATCGAAGAGATTCTTCCGATGAGTAGATTGATCCACGAGATACGGGATTTCGAAGGATCATTGTTTGCTGGTCGTAGGCGATCTTTTTATAGAATTCTCCATTCACGACGGTATACTTGAAGGTCATCGAAAGCAGGAAGAATGTATAAAGAATTCCTATATACCAGACGACTCCTATGCGATCAAGTCTTCGAAAGTGATGATAGATAAGGGTGATGATGTGCTCGATAGCGTGTTTCATGGAGGATTATTTTCGAATGGTGGTCATACGAGATTGTCGGAAATAAGAGAGCGTCATAAGTGAGGGAGTCGACGATATGAGGATGATCGAGTGAGTTTTACTTTTTTGAAGAGCTTGGAGTATATCAAGATTTTGTATTTTTATCGGGTACGTATACTGTTCTGTCCCGAGAGCATCTTCGATATAGATGATATTCTCGTATTGCGAAAGATTATAGTAAAGAATTCTACGAGTTCAAAAGATAATATCATGTTTTCTGCTGTAAATTTCTATCCATGATCAGACCCTTCGCGCAGGGGTGAGATCATTTGGGATGAGTTGTATAGATTCTCTTTTTTTCTCTTCAAGAGAAGCAAAGAAAAGACTGAGTATGATATCATCAGGAAAGACAAAGACCGTTCCTGGTTTCATATACGTGATGATATCCTCTCTTTGAAATATCGCATCAATATAGTGATGAATTTCGAGGGCTTTATCTCACAAAATTTGTTTCTGGGATTCAGGACGATCAAGGAGGTAATTTTTTTTATCGAGTCGAGTGAGGAGGGGTGCCGGAAGGAACATCGATGCTACTTTATGAATCGGCAGAAAATAGTGATCGGCAATATCTTCTATCATAGAGATCATATATGGTTCTATGAGCTCTATGGAGGCGATCACTCGAATGATCGATTTTATATCTTCTGGTACGATATCTCATGAGGGAACATCGATTTTCGCTACGATTCCAGTCACGATATGCTTGCCGATGGGTATTTCTATGAGAGAGCCAACATGAATTACATCATGCCATGCCTCGGGTGCAAAGTATATGTATGGACGTTTCGAGAGGCTGTGACGCAAAGGAATGACGGAGATATACATGGGTGTGAGTATATCGAAAATGAGAGAAAAAGGAAGATCGTGAACCTACTTTTTCTCTGCGAGTATAAAGGGATTAAACTTCGTCTCGGTATCATATACATCTACTTCATCTTTTTTCTTGAGATATCCAATGATACGGTAAGTAATAGGGGTCATCATAATCTCGGTTCCGAGTTTCCAGACGTAGTTCGAGACGATGAGCGTGACGATGAGTTCGGGAGGAAAAATCCCAGAGAATGCTATCAGTATAAATATGACCGTATCGAGCCCAGTAGCAACGATGCTCGATCCGATCGTTCGAAGATAGAGCTTCCTTCCCTTCATCCATATCTTCATCTTTGCGAGGATATAGCTATTGCTGAATTCTCCGATAAAAAAAGCGATCACACTTGCGATGACGATCCGAGGAGTAGTTCCGAGGATGGCATCATAGGCATTTTGGTTGGTCCAATCTATATTGGCTGGGAGGATCCCGATAAGCATGATGAGAAGAGAAAAGAGGATCATCGAGAAGATCCCCGTCCAGATGATCCTTCGCGTATTCTTATATCCATAGACTTCTGTGAGGATATCTCCGAAAATATAAGAAAATGGAAAAAGGAGAGTCCCACCATCGAGTGAGAATGATCCAATATCGATGATCTTCGTCGAAGTGATGGTCGATATGAGGAGTATAGCAACAAAAACTCCCGAAAGAATCGGGAGAGAATTATTTTTTTCTAGAGAGTGATTCATGAAAGAGTGATTAGAGTCCGAGAGATTTTTTGAGATCTTCTGCTTTTTGAGCATCAGCATTTGCTACGACTTGTGCTTTTTCTTCTTCGGTATAGATATCCTTGAGCTGTTCCCATTCATTTTGCGCTTTTACGACGAGACCTTTGATGATCTCACCTTCTGTCGGCATAAGCTTACGAAATTCTACACGTTCATCTTCGAATACTTTCACGAGTTCATCGATCTGAAATTGTGAAAGTGTCGGTATAGCGTCGATGACACGCTTTTTCTCAAAGGTAGAAAGTGAGAGTGAGTGCTCCAGAAGATTGATAAATGTCGTCTCATCGAAAGTCGTCAGAGGATGTATGAGAAATCTCTGAAAAATATCATCATTCGAGGTCTTCGGGCGAGGAGGAGGCATCGGGACTCATCCCTGATCCCCAACTTGTGCCACTGGAGATTGTCCTACAGGAGGATTTTGATCATCTGCCATAATATATAGAGTTAATTAGATACTAGTATAAGAGCATTTTCTAGATTTTCAAGAGATTTTATTTTTCTTTTATGATATAGCTTCACTCTGGTATAAGAAGTATTTCTTGATTCACTTCTCCATATTTTTTCAGAATTTCAAGTTCATTCCATTGATCTTTCCAGTGGCAGATGCATTTTGCCTCGATGAGGGAAAGTCATGCATGATACGTGTGAGAATCATTTTCATAATACCATTCCATCAGAAAGAGGCTTCAGGCAGAAGATCATGCGATGATTTTATTCTCAAAAAGCATTTCTAGATCAGGAATTTTTTCAAATTTGTTTTGGAGCATCTGTGTATCTCCTCCGTGGATGAAGATGATATCTGATCTCTTGATTTGATTTTGGAGTACAAGAGGATCTTCCTGTGCACATTCAAAATGGAGAATTTTCTCTCCACTCACATTTTGGAAACGAGTGACGGTTTCGAGATATTTCTCGTCCCAACGAGACTTTTCGCGAGCAAAAAGTACGATCAGAATATTCGTGTGGACGAGATTACCATCTAAAAGCTCGCGAAAAAGATTTTCATTTTCTTCTGAGCGAATACTGATACCTCATCCATGAAGATAATATTTGGTCATAGAATATTATGTTCTGAATCTGCTTGTTTCGACTTTTTCTCGACATTTTTCCCAGAGTTCATCCGATATGTCAGCATTGTTCCATACGGATTCGATATCTTCATCTTCGCTTGCCGCTTCGAGGAATGAGTAGACTTTGAGTGCGGTATCGAAATCTGTGACTTCACTATAGTTTTTCGGGATATAGGCAAAATTACTCGATTCAGAAATATAGCCCGCTCATTCGAGGGATTTCTTTACACTTGCAAGATGAGTACGGTCGGTCCAAATGGTCGTGAGCTCCCCTTTTTTTTCGTAGTCTTGTGCTTCAGTATCAAGGAGGACGAGTTCGAATGATTCGAAATCTTCTGGCGTTTTAAGAGTAAGTTGTCCTTTATAGTCATAGAGATAGTTTGATACAGATCCTGTCTCACCGAGAGTCCCTCCAAAACTGGAGAAAATGTGACGCATGCTTGGAGCGGTACGGTTACGATTATCCGTCAGGGCTCTGACGATGATAGCAACTCCTCAGGAGAGGTATCCTTCATAAAAAATTTCTTCGACTCTTTTTTCACCATCATCGAGTCATGCCCCGCGCTTGATCGCACGATCTATCACATCGATAGTTACACCTGCTTTTTTAGCATCAGTGATGGCTTCTGCGAGGGCATTATTTTCCTTTGGGTCGGCTCCACGCTCAGCGGCAAGAGCGATGAGCTTCGCATGTATTGCATTGACTTTCGATTTGATTTTGGCTCCAGCTTCTTTCTGGGCTTGGACGGTAGGTCATCTTCACATAGGATATAGAGTATATTAGGAGGATAGATATTTCTTAGGAGAAATTTTTAGTACGTATAAAATATATCCAAAAGAGCAAAATAGGCAATATGGGAGATTCTCAAAAAAATGCAAGAGTCGCCCTTGGGGCGACTCTTTTTCCTTCCGCAGATTGATGTGCAGAGTTTATGTAATCTCGATGCGCTTAGCACGCTCCGAAATTTGCGGGATCCCTGTACTCACAGGTTGCTGGGCCACCAGAAGTACTGTCATCATCGGGATGATATGCCTTTTGATGTGCCTTTTGGGCCTTCTTGAGTCTTTTTTCCGACCAAGTATGGCGGAGAACGCTCAGGTACTTGATCAGTTTTTTCGGGAGAATGGTCATGGGAATTCCATTTTTGTATTGGTTTTGAGACGAGGGAATTTATATATTTTTTCTTATATGTCAAGAGTGTTTTTTCTTTTTTTCACGAAAAACATATACTCCTGATTTCCTGCCTCACCGACGACTGATGCTTTCTCTTCAAAAAGTACATCATAATCGAGTTTCTTGAGAAATTCCCGAAACGAGATCAAAGCCCTTTCTATCATTCATTCAGATTTCGGAACTCAGGTCTTTCGAAGATGCTCTCGTCCGACTTCAAACTGGGGCTTAAAAAGGAGAAATACTCGCGTAGTCTCATCCGAGAATCGCTCGAGTTCTGGGAGGATCTCCTCAAGAGAGATAAATGATACATCGATCGTGATAACTTCATATTTTCAGATCCTACCTGCAAATTTCCTAATATCAGTATTCTCGTAGGAAGATACTCTTTTATTATCACGGATACTTCCATGAAGCTGATCAGTTCCTACATCGACCGCATCGATATAGCTCGCTCATCGTTCGAGGAGGACTTGCGTGAATCCTCCTGTTGAGGATCCGATATCTAGACATATCTTACCCTGAATATCAATATCGATATTCGCCAGTATAAGGGACTCAAAAAACCCATCAAGTTTTCCGGCACTGCGAGAGACCCAAGCAATACTTTTATCTTCTTTAAGATCCAATAGATCATTTTCTTTTACTTCAAGTGCTGTTTTCGTAGAGATAATTCCATATAGAGATATGAGACCATTTTTTATAACTTGCTGAGCTTTGTTTCGAGTAAAGCCATATTTCTGACTTACAAGGTGATCGAGGCGCATAATTATGAAAGAAGTTTGACAAAAATACAGTTATTCTAATAATCCTTTTATGGAATCTTCCATGTATTATATTCATAAAAATTATCTATGCCAATCGGAAAAATAGTAGCTTGAGATATATTCGATACAAGTAGACTCAATCCAGGAGAGTCAGATACTGGTATCCATGTTATCTGTGCGACAAATACTCTCGGAAGAAATCGAGATGGGAATTCAGTAGCTCATTATATTGGAACTCATTTTCAAGGGGATTTTCTCCAATTTCCTGAGTGACCAAGAGAGCTGGGGCATGTATATACGAGAAGGGGTGATCTCGGTGCAGTACCAGCAAGGTTTTCTGCTATCGTAGCAAATGTTGTATCTTGAGACCATCATCCTACTCAAACGACTGATCATGACTGGCAATTTGCTCCTCACGGTATATCGCAGTGACTCCAAGTCCTTTCAGATGATGTGACAGTACGTCCTCCGAATTCAGAACATGATGCACTGGAACAAAGAACTCTTTCTCAAATCCAATCAATACAAGATCTCAGGAGAATCCGAGAAATACTCGCAGAGCATGATGCCAAAATCAACCCAGTGGTTCGATCTGTATTTATGGGAACAGGAAGATCATGACAACTCAATCATGCGAATACTCTTGCAATACTTGAGGCGATGAGCGCATCAGATGTAAATATCTATCTGTATCTTCGTGAACTGGACGTTCGTGCACATGTTGCACAAGTCATACAGCTTCATCCGAACCTTCGTGCACACGCCCCGCTCAATGACTACGCACAACTGCTCGCGGCTTAAATCTTGGTAGTAATATTTTCCAGAACCTTTTGAAATACTTCATCTTGAAGTATTTTTTGTTCTTCTTTGGTGAATTTTGAAAGTACCCAATCACTCACACTGTATCGATCATCCCGTCCTATACCGATCTTAATACGTGAAAATTCATTGGTTCCAAGTTTTTCGATGATATCGCGGAGCCCATTTTGTCCACCATGATTTCCATCCGTACGAAATCGGACTTTCGCGAATTCCATATCGATATCATCAGAAATGATGTAGAGGTCAGTTCGAGGATCGAGTTTATAAAACGCCACGAGCGATGCCACGCTTTGACCAGAGAGATTCATATAGGTGGTAGGCTTGAGAAGGATTATTTTCTCACCGTGATGACTGCCTTCACTCGTGACTCCATGGAATTTCGAATCTTTCCAAGTTCCGAATTTCCAATCTTCCTGTATCATATCGAGCATCATAAATCCCACATTATGACGGGTAGATATATATTCTTTTCCAGGATTTCCAAGACCGACGAAGACTTTCATAGAAATAGTCTATTTTTTCGAATCAGAATGTCAAAATAATCATGAAAGTTTATTTTTTGTGATTTGTCGAGTGATTTTTACCGAAAATCACTCCAATACTTGATTAGAAAGAAAATATCTGCTACGCTACGTAAGTACATCCCTTATTCATCTCAATTTTATGCAGATCGAACGCTTTAATTCCCTCATCGATGATATTATCAAAAATAGGATATCTGACCTCCACTTTGGAACAGGAGAGTATCCCTATATACGAAATCATGTTGGTGATATGTCACCCGTTGTCGCTTTTGGAAAGGTCACTGAGGCAGATATGACTACTATAATTAGTTATTGTATACCAAAGCCATTTATTGAGCACACTATCGATACTTCCTATGAACGTAATCGTACACGTTTTCGTGTGAATATTTCTCGTGTCATTAATGGGGGTATCACTATAGCTATGAGAATGATCCCTTCACTTATTCCAGAACCAGAGTCTATCGGACTCCCGAAGCATCTCTTGGATCTTACGATTGCTGAAAAAGGTATCGTTCTTATCACGGGTCCTACTGGAAGTGGTAAATCAACGACAATGGCCGCGATGCTCGAACACATAAATCGTAATACTCAGAAACATATCATCACACTGGAAGATCCAGTCGAGTTTATCTATGAGAATAAAAAATCCCTCATCCATCAAAGAGAACTCGGCAAACAATATGATAACTTTCCAGACTGAATTCGATCCATCCTTCGTGAAGACCCAGATGTCATCGTCGTCTGAGAAATGCGCGATCTCGATACGATCCGTGCCGCAGTGACTCTTGCTGAAACAGGCCATCTCGTGTTCTCGACTCTCCATACCAATGATACGGTTCAGACGGTCGATCGTATTATCCAGTCATTTCCTCCAGATGAACAAGCACAGATTCGTATGCAATTCTCCCTTGCACTAAAAGCGATCGTCTCCCAGGTACTTCTTCCGAAAGCAGATGGTACAGGACTCGTAGTAGCTCGAGAAGTCATGCTCAATAATGATTCTATCCGAAATCTTATCATTCGTGGAGAGACACATCACATGTATTCCATACTCGAAATCTCGAAACAAGATGGGATGATCCTGATGGATGATGCAATCATCGATCTCTATAAACGTAAATATGTGACTCGTTCGGTCATAGAGAAATATCTCCATGATAAAGCTCGGCTTGCTATGCTTACAGAATAACATCGATCTCTTTTTATGATAAAGAAAAACCTATTTACATCTGTACTTTCTCTCTGTGAGAAATACCATATAGAATCACGCATATACCATACGGGCGATATCGTTATCAATAATGAGTCAAATCATAATCTCTATATATTTGCATCTGGTTGGTATACTGTATGGTCAGAAAGTGCATTCTGAGGCATGCATCAAGTCGGGGAAGTCGATACGCCAAGTGTCATGGGAGAAGGGATTTTCTACTGAGCCTTTAAAAAACCAGTACGAGTCGTGACGGAGCAGCCAGGAACAGTGTATGTCCTTACAGAAAAAACGATCGCACTCATCGCCAAAGACAATCCGCGCTTTTATGAAATACTCATGCGTTCTTGTCTTGCTGTAACCAATGAACGGATCCAAGAAGCCAATACTGAACGTACACTCTGATATGCTCTCGTAGATGCTCTTGAGACTCATACGATAGGCAATATCCACACGCTTCTCACGATTCTTAAAGATACCTTCTCTCTTTCCGATGTTGTCTGGATTGAGCGCCACCAGATTCTCCAAGATATTTTTGCTGTGAAGTATCGAGAATCTCATGGAAGTAGTCCAGTAAATGAAAAAATCGATCTTCCTAATAGAAGATCACATGTTCCTTATAAGATTCCAGAATTTGCTCCAGGGAAATTTGGACATGTATATCCGCTTCTTTCAGGAAATGAATATTTTGGGTATATTGTCTTTCTTTCACCGAAAGATCGACTCCCTGGTTATGTCACGCGGATTATTGTCGATATGATTCCAAATTGTATCCGCATCATCGAATCAGGCTGGAAAAAATCAAAAAAATAGTACTTAGATGTATTGTATATTCGTCAATCAAAAAAATCTCTTTTAAAAGAGATTTTTTGTTCTGAATCACGATTTATGGCAATATAAGAATATGCTGAAGAAGTTTACGGTATTCATGCTCATCTTGATTCTCTCTATTTCCCATACCATCCATGCGACAGAGGGTATTTCAGAAGAAAGCTTTCATAGTCTTGAAGAGCTTCCATTTGGTGATACGCCTGATATGCGCGCGTGACTTCTTGAGTGAGATATTGTATGAGATGTACCCTTACCGAATCCAGAAACTTCATCTTATACGGATACTACTGAGTCAGAGAAGATTTCTTTTGCGAGTGATGATTCTTTCGAAGGTAATTTTATGACGCTTCTATCCGAAAAGCGCGTATTTGAGATACAAGAAAAAGTTCTGATGCCAGAATTTATTACGGATCCATTTACACATAATATTCTTTCACAAGGAACTCCATTATCTTTATTTTCATTTTTTCCAGAAAATCAAACAGGAATCATCCTGGAATCACATATGATGCAAGGTATTCAACCTGAAGAGATATTCGATACTATCTTCCCTCATGAAAAGAAGCAAGTAATAGAAGTGAATAGAAAGATAAAGAATCAGAGAAAAATTGATACTACTCGAGGTGATGTTACGGTAGAAATATCTTCAGGAACTGTTATCCGTACGCTCAGTGGCGATATTATCGATACAGCCCTTATAGATATCACTTCACTCGATAGTGCCAAAAAATTCAAAGCAAAGAGTAAGTATGAAAAAAAAATGAAAAATCGAGGAAGTATAAGAAAGTGACAAGCAGAGGCACAGGTAGAAGGATTTGAATTTTGACTTTCTGGGACACATCTTATTTTTTCTCAACCAGTGAAGATTTCTCTTACTGCTCCAAATATGGGAGAAGGCATGGTGGTTGATCTTTTGACACTTCATGCTGGAGATACAGATTTCCATACAGGATGACTTTCGGTATCTCCGAATATGGTCTGTAATTCCGATGGGAGTTCGAGTACTCCTTTATGAGAAGTGATAGTCAAAAATGGAAAAGTAACATTTTATACCTGTGGTGCTTCATCATTTACGATGAATCCAAGTGGTGGTACAACTGGTTCGAATGATCTCAGGGCAATAATAGGAGATTGTGCTCAGATCCAGTTGTACTATAATAATCTCACGCAAATTTATACAGGAGCTCCTCCAGGTACATGATGTAGTATATGAGGAACTATGGACGCTTGGCCAGTTCTTCGTATCGGAGCGACTTCATATGGGAATGACTTTACCGCCTGGAGTACGAATACTACGACTGGTTCCACAGCAGGGAATACCTATACGGCGACATCCACCATGACACGAGTGGTTGGTTGACTGACTTATACTCTCATCATCGACTGGTCTCATACCGCACCGAATAAGTATCTCACTTGGTCATGGAGAGTTGTTGTCCCAGCGACCAATGCACAAAATGTACGATTTTACTATGGTATGGATAGTGCGGTGGCATGAGGAGATACGAATGATGTATGATATCTCACTTCGACAGGTTGACTCACTTTCGGAGTCTATGATAGTACGGCCAATGTGCTCTCAGCTTTTCGCTATATGTCAGGACAGGCTTGGACAGCTTATGAGGCGGGTCCACTCGCAACCGTAAGGGGGCGTATTTCTGGCGGAACGAATTTTGCGAATACTATAACGGCTTCAGCTGATTTATGATATGGCATAAATTGGGATTTTGGCACCACACCAGGAACCTATAGTGGGACTCTCCAGTGGACACTTGCTCCGTATGTCGCTGCGAATGTCCCTGATCTCATCCCGGGTATCGGTCAGCCGGAGTGACCACTTGCAGCTAGTACGCTTTCACAACTCCCCATCACTGTTACTAATGTTGGAAATGCATCATCCTCGGGAGTACATACGATCGTATTTACTGTACCAACCAATATCACAGGACCAGCAAGTCCATTTGTCGATAATGGCTGGTCATGTGGGGCACAGGTGGGGACAGGAGTAACATGTACAAAGACAACTATAGTATCAACTCCACTTTGAACTGACACCTTGCGTATACCAGTGACACCGACCCTTGCAGCAAGTGGTACGAGCGTGACATTTAATGTTGCGCTTACGAATCCTGGTGACTCGAATACGACGAATAATACGGCGTTTGCTACGAACTCAGTGGTAGGATGAGTACCAGCAGTAGATGCTGGAGGAATTGCTGGAGAAAGCCTCTGGCTTCAGGCCAATAATAATCGTACAAATTGTACCACTCAAGGATGTACGATAACTACCTGGACAAATATCGGTTGACTCGGTGCTGCAGCCAATGCTGTCACAGGAGTAGGCACAGCTACCTATGATTCTACCAACAGTATCAATGGGCATCCAACAGTCTATTTTAATAACGCGACACTCAATACTAATAGTACCCTCAATATTTCGACAGCTGCTGCATCTGTATTTGCAGTGACAAAATTATGATCATGATGAGCATTTCTTATCTGACCACAGACAGCTGTGAATAATTCACTTGAGTGGGCTACAACTCCAACGCAAGACAGATGGAAACTCTATAATGGTACGGTATTTTATAGTGGGGCGAATCTACGAGCGGTAGCTACCCCAGCGATTACATCATCCATACGTCAGGCTTGATGAGCATCAGCAAATTCGACAAATGGACTACAAACTCTCACTTGAGCATTACCAGCAACAGCATTTGTCTGAGCAAATATATGAATCGGACGTTTCGTGAATACCTATTCTAGCCTTACGAATCTTGCGGAGGTTATCACTTTTCCTACAACACTCTCGGCAGTACAAAAAAATCAAGTTGAGTCATATTTTGCTATAAAATACGCCATTACACTCGATCAAACTACACAGACAAGTTACTCACTTTCTAATAATATCATCGCGTGGAGTGCAACATGAGCATGAGTGTTTAATAAAAATATAGCTGGTATCGCCCGAGATGATATATCGACTTTGAACCAAAATCGCTCCCAATCTATAACAAATACTGGAGACATCATCGTCTCGAAAACAGCCATTGCGACAAATCGTTTGGCACTCATGTGGGGAAATGATGCGGGGAGTACCACATCTTTTACAGGATTGGATGTACCGACATGATACCAGAGGATTTCTCGTGAGTGGCAATTTCAGGAGAAAAATGGAGATCTAGGGACTATCACAGTTGCTTATCCAAGTGCGAGTGTTCCAGCTGGTTTTACTGGTACACTTATGCTTTTGGTAGATAGTGATGGTGTTTTTGATTCTGGAGCTCTAGCATATACCGGCACACTTTCAGGATCCAATTGGGAATTTTCTCTCAATATATCTGATATGCAGTACATCACACTTGCGAAGACAGTATCGACTGATCTCACTCCACCGATCATCTCCGGAGTAAATATTGCTTCGTGAACCCTTATTCCAAGTTCGAATTTTACTATTATTGCGAATTTTAGTGATACAGGATCTGCGATCAATCCAGGAAGTTTTTCTGGACGTATTTACGCTTGGGATAGTACAGGATCGACATGGAATCTCACGAACATTGCTCCGAGTTATATGAGTATCACAGGAACTACCACAGCTTCTACGGGTCAACTGAGAGTATCAGAAATTCCATTTGGGAAATATCGATTCGATCTTGTCATCGCTGATACTTTTGGAAATACTCTTATACAGAGTTATACCTATTTTATTGATGCTGTAGAATGGACTGTAAGTGCTCCACTCTATCCCATAGGAGTTGTCCCCCTCTGAAGTAATACCTTTGGATCTTGAGAACTGATAATCACGATTCAGACAGTCTGAGCAGGATTTGATCTTTCTATGATGCGTACTACAGATCTCACCTACCTTACAGAAGTTATATCAGTATATGATGGGGTGAATGGATGGTGATATGATAAAAATATTGGCAGTGGGTATAGTAGCACTATTACAGCTCATGGCTCCTCGCAAAATATCGTTTCCATAGCCAAGAATATCAATCCAAATGGGCAAAGAAATACTTTCACCTATCGAGTAAAGTATGGTATGAATATATCATCAAATACATCCCCAGGAGATTATCTCGGCAATATCCAATTTGCGATCAATCTTACCTACTAAAAATATCCCCTAAAATACATAAAGGATATTTTTTAATAGTATCGAATTATTCACTTTTTACAGAGAGGCTATATAATGTTCATGAGCTTGTGAATCCAGCATCTATGAGAGCCAAGGGAGAGTCTCAGGTAAGTGTAGGATAAAGTACAGTGATGATCTCTCCAGCAGTTATAGACCTTCTGAGAGCAACTTTCACGAGAAAAATACCAGGTTCATTGCTTTTTATAGAGGTATTTGGACTCTCTGAACTCAGTCCTTTTAGAACTTCAGGATTTCCGAGAACAGAAAAAGTCAGTGCTTCCACATTCTCTGCAGATTTCCCTATACGGAAAGAAAGACTAGTAGCATCGGTCTTCTCCATGATCAGATCTGCATTATAAACTATTTTTTGTTTCCCTGCTTCGAGCACATTTGCCTGAAGAGAGCGAAGATCTATTCGGGTTCAGGTAATCTGAGCTACTATCGCAAATGCGAACATTACACCAAAAACGGCGGGAAGGATATAATGATGCTTTCGTGTCTCATGATATCGTGTGAAAAAGTCTTTCATACAAATAAAAAATGTATATAATGATTAGAGTAATTAAATCAATTATATAGTCATTTTTATTTTTTGTCAAATCTCATGAGTCTAAAACCCTATTTTTTTATTCTTTTTATCATCTTTCTCTCGAGTACTAGTTCCGCAGCATTGCTTCTATTTTATCTGAATCCAGAGCTTGATACGAAATTAGCATTTTCTCTTATGACATTTGCCCTTTTTCTTGCGGGATCGAGTATACTTTCAATTATTCTTTTCTTCTGAAAGAAAATTTATTATCGTGGGGAGGTGGCACTTTCTACCATGAGTGCGAGTATACGGCAGAGTATTTTACTTGTTATAGGATGACTTATGATGGGTCTTTTATTTGCCCTTCAAATAGCAAATAATCAACTCATTGCTATGGTTTGGGCTGCACTCGCTTGTTTCGAGATTATGATGCAGGCACTCGAGTAAAATATCGTGATTATTTTTTTTAGACTATTGTTTTTATTTAGCCCGTATGTTCAAAAATATTTTCAAAATTTTTAAGGATCGAATATCAACTACCTTATTTGTGATACTGCTTCTCCTCGCAATTACTATTTGGTATAAATATTCCGCAATTGACTATGTAGCAGCAAATTATCAGAGCTATTTTTATGCATATTTTGATACTTTTCTTTCTTGGTGCGCGATCATCCTATTCCCACTTATGATCAGTGGGATATTTTATCGAAGTATGAATTTTGGGATACAATCATGAAAACAAAAGGTTTCCTGATTTTTCGGGTTTATCGGTTGAGTTATTTCTGTGTTTATTACAGGAGCAAGTTGTTGTGGTATTACTCTCATATCCGTCTTGGGATTGACCTCAGTGATAGGATTTCTCGAAATATTTCCCTATCATGGTCTTGAACTCAAAATTCTTGGAGTTTGTCTGCTTTCTTATTCTGTATATGATCTCTATGCTCATATCGATGAGTGTCGATTGTCCAAAAAAAATCGATGAAAATCATAGTGTGATACTATAAAAAATACCTCACAGTATGAAGTATTTAGCCTTGGAATGTTGCCTTAAGCATAGCTTGTTCTATTTCTTTTTCGAGTTCTGTCTGTATATCTTTCATCAAAATAAGATCAGAGAGAGTTTCTTTTTTTCTTTTTAGATCTCTATTGTCCACTGAAACAAGCTTATATCCGTAGCTATAGAGAAATATATACCGTACCGCGATCATAAATAGGATCATAATGGCCAAACCAATAAATATCTCCAGCGTACTCGGTGAAGCAAGTGAGAGATTTTTTATAAGGTAGGTAAATTTTTCATTCATATAATGAGAGTGGAGATTATTGTCGATTTATACTTCTTCTTCAAGTTCAGCAAAAATAATCATACGTTCGAGGGTTGTTCCTATGGGCCAACAAGTCATGAGTGAGAGTTCTTTTTTTGTACGATCGCGTGCTTCGAGGGTTTTTACGTCTCATGGTTTTACGACGACATGCTCTTTGACCTTATATACATACTTTTTTTGAAAGTAATATATGATGATATCATCGCCTTCCTGAAGTTGATCAAGGAGAGCAAATACAGAATTATATTGACTCTTTACCCAAGGATAGTTTGAGGAATGTCCGAAAATAAAAACATTTCATTCTGATCCAGGTTCTGCTGTTCCTGGGTAGCGTACGACTCCTTTTCGAAGTTCTTCCATAAAGACCTCATGCATTGTTTCAAAACTTGCTCACTTATCGATCGTTACATTTACAAGAGGGATATTTTCGCCGATTCTTGGTATGATAATTCTATTTTCATAAGGACTGAGCGCAAACGTAGCATCAAGATCTTTTTCTTGAATTCAGGCTATGAGTCCTTTGGGAGTATAGTCTCTTGAATATACAATTGATGGATCAGAAGAAAGGATTTTGGTTGTGATTGCATCAAGATCATCTTTGTGTTCATTTGCTGGAGCATCTGATGCATATGCAGAAACACTCGTTACAGAAGTGAGAAGATTATTTACCTCATCACGTGCGAGCATAAGAGCTTCAGGATTAACCCAATTGATAATTCGATTTGAATAAGCGCTATAGTTGATACTTACGAGAAGAACGAGAAATATCGAACCAGAAAGAAGAAGATATGATATGATATATGACAAAGTTCTTCGAAATGATGTAAAGAAGCTCATTCTTTTTGTAGCTCTTTCGTAATCACGTAAGGGATCTTTTATATGGGTATACATTTTTGTATGATAGAGGTATATATGAAGAGAGTTATTTCTCTTACTCTATAAGCCTATCATATCTCAAAGGAGAAATCAAAAATCTGAGTAGAGTTTTGATTGACAGTTTCTGACACTATTGATTATAATATTTTTACTCTATTTTGGTTGAATGAGTCCGAGCATATCGCTGTGATACGGTGCGATAATTTCTAGGAATTTTCCCGTTTTTGGATGAAAAAATCGAAGTCTTTCAGCATGAAGCATTTGTCTTGTTATACTGTATTCTCGTCGAGCAAAGCTATTTTCAGATTTATCACCATACGATTTATCTCAAAGTATGGGACACCCAAGAGAAGCCATATGGACACGAATTTGATGCATTCTTCAGGTTTCAAGGAGTACTTCAAGAAGGGTATATTTATCGCGAATATTTGCATTAATTGTGTGATAATGCGTTATAGCTTCTTGTCATTCATCATCGACTTGTACTTTTGCTTCATTCTGAGCATTGTCTATCCTTCGGAGTTTTGCTCGGATCGTATCACGAGGTTTCGGAGGTATTCCGATGACTATAGTATGGTATATTTTTTCTATTTTTCCTCATTGTAGAAGGGAGAGTAGGGATTCAAGTGTAGACTTGTCTTTTGCTATGATGATCGCACCACTGGTATCTCGATCGATCCTATGGACAAGTGCTGGTCGGAAAGAGAGTGTATTATATTTTCCAGAGAGATAATCCTGTACCATTTCTATAAGAGATACCTCTTTTGTCTTATGATCTCCAGGATGAACATTCAGTCCTGGACTTTTATTGATCACGAGAAAAAATTCATCTTCGTAGAGTAAACATCATGCGATAGTCTTTTTTGATGCACTTTCATGATTCGATCATGAAAGTGACACCTCTTTTTTTTGAAATCACTCTATTTCATCATCGCTGAGATATATATCGATCTGGTCCCCGAGAATGATACGATAAATCTGATCTACCTTTTTTCTATTTACCTTTATTTTTCCCGTACGTAGCCATTTATAAATACCCCCAAGCGGAGCATCGGGAAGATATTTTTTTATAAACTTGTCGATTCGTTGATCAGCATCAGATGGAGATTCTATAGTAAGAGAAAACATTATTGAAGGACAGCAAAGTCAAGAGCTGTATTAGTGGTAATCTGTGGGAATTGGACCTCTCTTGATCGGAGAAATCAAAATGCATAACCCTTTGCATGAATATCCATATATTGTGAGGGGATATCCACTCAAAATCAACTAATTCTATACTCTAAAAATGACATGCTCCTTCCATCGGTTGTGGGAATATTGCGTATAAGGGAGAGCTTCAGGGTACATTTATAGCCCGTACAAACGATACCGTCAGCACCGAGATAGGGGGTACTTTCATAAAAATTATCAAATCTTGAAGCCGATCCAGAATTTGTTGTTCCATTTAGTGCATCGATTCTTACATTAGGAATGTTTAGATCGATTCACTTAAATATATTTACCTCACCGCTTGCAAATAGAGATACTCCACTTGATGCAAGAGTCCATAAAATATACCCAGAATTTGTTGCTCATATGGCAACTCCAGTATTCGAGTTTCCAGGAATGATGGGGACTCGGAATTCAAAATTTATAGTAGACCAATCAAGACCTTGGGGGATGACTATTTGTATAGGTTGTCCGATACTAATAATATTATAATCCTTATTATAAGGGCTATTTCCTTTTCCACTTATAGGCATAACTAATCATCCAGTGTTTACTACTATCGTAGCCCCACTTGAGATTATCGATCCACGACTGCTGTTTTTTATATTCCAGGGAGTATATTTATCGACTCAGCCAGTATAGAGAGCTTCTTCTATGATCCCGAGGGATTTATAGTAGGCAATATTTGAGTTCTCGATTCATTCACTTCTTTGGCTAAAGCGATATATTTTTTCAAAAAATACCGTACTCATCGTTGTAAGGAGTGTCATAATAACGAGAGCAATAATGAGAGCAGATCATTTTTTTTGGGATGTATGCATAGAAAGAAATTATTCGATGTTTGTATGAGATAGGCTGACAGTTGTAGAGACGGTGATGGTCGGATCATCTCATCGTATAGTTCTTCTTTTCTCCCATGCGAGTCCGAGAGTCATCTGAATTCGTACATATGGCTGGATAAATGGACTCACAAATCCTGATGGACATCAACCTCAAATACAATCTACCGCAGCCCATGATCTCCATGGATCTTTAGCCGGATAGATATCAAATGTAAGCTTGCGTACATCGACATAGTCTGGAAATAACTTGAGCCATTCACCATCATTTCCCGTAGGAATTCGTCCGACTCAGGCAGTAGCAGGAATAGTCGGTCCAATAGTACATGGCCAATCTGCATGACATATCCATGTATCGATAATACCATCAAATACTCAAGGCTCAAGTGTTTGTCCGCTATGATTCATACCGATATCAAGTCATTTCATTCGAAATATTTCTATATTTCCGACACATCCACTTCCTGTAGACATAGTACATAGAGTAGGGGAAGCTGGATCATCAGGCTTATAGGTCCATCGAAAATAGGTACGTTCTTTTGTAAGAGGATTATAGAGGTACAGTTCTGGAGCTGATCCAGATATGACTATAGGGCCATCACCAATATCCTTATCATCCTCATCTCAGAGTATACTTCCTGAGGCATCAGCATCTTCATCACCTCAATCAGCATCATAATTTCCATTATAGTCAGTATATTGGAGCTTATATTGCCCATATCGCTGATACGCACCAGTATAATTTACATCATCATTTCATCATACAGCATTAGAATTATAGTTATTGAGACATCATCCAGTTCCTACTTTTTGTGCAAGAATATTACCACTTCTGCAGTAGTAGAGTCATGCACCATAATTTGTACCTGCATTAATCACCCCTCCGCTTCCATAATTTCCATATCCTGTTGGAAGTAAATAGTGACCAGTAGCTGTTCCTGTTCATACTGCTTGACGATTCCAATATTCTTCATAATCGATGATACCCCCATCTTTTATAGATGTTGCAAGTTTTTCTGAGAAGAAATAGAGTTCTTCTAGGAGGCTTATACGAGTGACACTTCTTGTTCGTGCGATGCCGATATTTACTACAGAATCGAGTACGGTAATCATTATGAGTCAAAAAATAGTCATACTGACCATAAGCTCAAAAAGGGTAAAACCATGACGATTTATTTTCTGGAAGAATCTCATGATGATCGTAAATGAGAAAATAGGAAGACAAAAGGGACAAAAAACGCTCTACCGATAGTTATTGCTGTTGGATGTTTTTTCCATGATTTTGGTCATATCACGATGAGATGATGGAGTAGGCTCCAGGTTATACCTCTTTCAGATCAGTGTTTTCCGAGGAATAATACTCCGATACTTTCCCAAAATTTTCTCAAAATATCGCCACAGAGTGAGAGAATTATGATGATGCTATTTTGTTTCGAATTGCGCATAAATACTTGCAAAAAATCAATATCTTTATAATGTTATACAAGGATTTTCTTTAGAAAATGAATTCTTATTTTCAGTATAAATTCTGGAAGTTAGTATCCATATTCTAAAACTCATGTACTATGGATTATATACGAAATTCGAAAAATCGAAAACTAAAAACACAGATTCTCAACTTTTTTTCTCGACTGAGTTTTGGAACCCATCGTCTCTGACTTCCAGGCAAGGCTCTTGTTATAGGGAATATAGTTTTACTGAGTTCATTATTCTTTCCGTGGCTTACTCTCAAACCCCTTGGTTGACAGGCGATTTCATATTGGTCTTTTTCTTTATATCTTTGATGAGTCGGCTATGGTATAGTTATTGCAGTATTTCTTATTCTCTTTTTTCTTCTTTCTCATGAAAAAAAAGAGCATCTTCGAGGGTATGTTCCATTTCGTCTTTCAGATGCTCAGGCGATTGTATTTATTGCTGCAATGCTCGGAGTTGTATGTATTCATATTATAATTACATCTTTTGCTTACGCTCGTATAGCTTCTCAAGAAGTACTGCCAGCAATCTGACTAGAAATAGCATCAGCTTCAGTATTACTTATTATTTTTATGTCATACTTTTTTTCACAAAGTGAAAAAACTCATGCGGTGACCCTGAGCTATCTCGATAAAAAAGAGAAAAATCATCTTGATGAGTATGCAGATATTCTTGAATGATGAGAAAATGAGGCAAAAGAAAAAGGTCGAGATAAGAACATGAGTTTACCAATTTAAACTTGACTTTGAAAAAAAAAGTATAGTATGTTTCTATATACCTCTGATAGAAACATTATTCTCCGTTTTGCAATTGACACGTCCCAGTCTTCTATATTATAGATACTATCCTCATTTCTTATGGCTACTTCTACTCCTTCTTTTGATGTTACAAGTATATTTCAAACAATTCTTGATTCCCTTGCAGAGAAGGAAAAAAATGTAATTTCTCGACGTATATGACTTACAGGGAATCGAGAGACACTCCAAGAAATTGGTGATACATATGGTATTACTCGAGAGCGTGTTCGTCAAATTGAAGATGTCGGTATCAAGAAAATAGGTCGAATCATGCGTTCCAGTCCACTTATGCGTATCCAGGAAGCGGGTGAAGCAATATTGAAACTTCATGGTGGAGTGATGACTCGAGATCGCCTTATAAATGCCATAATTGCTGAAGTTGGTTTTACAGATATATCTAATGATAATATTATTGATGTTCTCCTTCAAGCTGACTTCAATCTTCAACGTTCAAAGCCTCAGCTAGGAACTTTGACATACTATCATTTTCCTGAGATTCAGAAGAAACTCATTGAGTCTATCCATAAAGAGGCGATGAAGATCTTAAAAAAGAAAGGAGATATTATAGAAAATACTACTCTGTATGAGATGATAAAAATCAATCTCTTTGCTCAATTCGGTAAAGTAGAGCCAGTTATGATTGATTCAGTAATTGATATATATATTGATATCGTAAAAGGAGAAGAGAAATTTATAGGACTCGAAAAATGGAAAATCCTTAATCCGTCAACTCTTAAAGATAAGGCTATCTATGTTCTTAAAAAGAAAAAAGAGCCAATGCATTTTCTTGATATTGCCAATGCAATCACTGAATATTTCAATGAGCCAGTAAAAATATCAACTATCCATAATGAACTTATTCGAAATAATGAATTTGTACTTATCGGTCGAGGTATATATGTATTAAAAGATTGGGGATATAGAGATGGTACAGTACTCGATGTCATTCTTGATATATTCGTAAAAGCGAAAATGCCCCTCTCGACAGAAGAAATCACAAGCCGAGTACTCAAGGTTCGTCAAGTAAAAACAACAACCATATACATGAATCTTCAGAATAAGAAGTATATTGAACGAGTTGGACGAAATCTCTATCAAGCAAAGAATTCAAAATAGTTTTATACATAAAATCCCTCGCTCTGGCGAGGGATTTTATGATCTATATTTGAAATAATAGGCATAGTCCTGTAGACTATTTCTAGGAGATGCTACTGTTTTTGGCAGAACTTTATTTTTAGATATATTTATTTTTTCTTTTAATTACGTATGGAGCCTTCATTTTTTACTGGAATTGTACTTGCCCTTGCCCTTGGATGACTTATATGAACAGAAAGGGAAATGCCATGGTCTGGGACAAAGCTCGGATGAGCAACAGGATTTGGCTGAATACGCACCTATGCTTCCATTTCATTTTTCTGAGCGATTTGTGCTTGGCTCGATAATTACTATTCGACTCACATATGGATTATTACAGGAGCAATTATCTCGGCATCATTTATCTTACTTTCTTATGTATACACATCATTTCGAAAGGATAAGATGGGAGCAACGAGTGAATATGCAGGACTCATAACATATTTCATCTGAGTGATTTGTGCACTTTCTGAGTATACGACAGCAGTTATACTTGCCATACTCCTTCTTCTCCTTCTTTCAGCAAAAGAATATTTTGCTCGACTCAAAACCCGCTTCTCCCGCCAGGAACTTGGAGATTCACTCAAATTTGCTGTTATAGCCCTTGTGATACTTCCACTTCTCCCAGATATGAAGTATTCACTCCTTGATATTATCAACTGGTTTGCATCAGGAGGCTTGAGTTGGACTCATCCGATACTCCTTGCAAAATTCTTCAATCCCTATGGAATTTGGATGTTTGTGGTGGTTATGGCAGGTGTAGAGTATGCTGGATTTCTCCTTGGGAAAGCACTTGGCGATAGAGGGGGTATACTTGCTTCTGGTGCAGTCGGTGGGCTCATCTCTTCCACAGCTACTACTGTTGCTATGACTCGAAAGAGTAAAGAACATCCAGTACATAGGAATTCTTATGCTGTGGCGACACTCCTCGCATCATGTATCATGTTTCTTCGAGTGATTATCGTAGCTGCATATATCTACCCAAGTATTCTGAGCTCTATTATTATTCCAGGTGGTGTTATGTTTGTGTCACTCGTAGGAATTATGATGTATTATTTTATTTTATCTCGACATGAGAAAGTTGCTATTGTCGAAGAAGAAAAAAAATGAAACTATGAAAGCCCATTTCAGCTTATCCCGGCACTTCAATTCGCATGACTTATCATTGTTATAAAATTTCTTTCCGCTGCTGGGGTAGCCTCACAAAGTTTGATATCCCCAGAATATAAAGAGCGATTTATCCTCTTTATAAATTATGGAATTGGTCTTGTTTCTGGGTTTGCTGATGTTGATGCAGTGAATTTTACTATGTCAGAATGAGCAAAGGATGGTTCTATACCTCTCTTTGTCGCAGCTACCACTATTCTTATTGCAGTGATGTCCAATAACACCGTAAAGGCTTCTATCGCATATCGTTTTGGTGAGCGTGAGTTTGGAAGAAAAGTACTCATCGGTTTTTGAGCTTCTATCATCCTCGGACTTATTACGATCATTATTTTATCGATAGCTTCCTAGTTTTTGAGAATACCATTAAGACTTCCCGAGAGTGTTTCGAGAAGTTTTTTTGTGTCATTTTCCATTCCAGATGTAAACTTTTCTGAGAATTCAGATATATTTATTCCGCGTTCGATCAGAAATTTTTCTGCTCAAGGAAGGATTTTCCCTGTATCAATACTTTCCCAAATGCTTGCTTTCTCAAGAAGATCTTGTAAATTTTTTGATGCCGGGTTATTATTGATTTTTGTTAGTATAACAGTACGTAGAGTATCGCGATAGGCTGATCCAGTCATTCCTGATATTTTTTGGTAGTATTCTAATAAAGCATCTTCACTGACATACTGGAGACTTCCGCTCATTCCCGCTTCAAGATATTGTGTTATGCTAATTGCTTCAAAACCTGGAACATAAGAAAGGAGTTTCTCACTGAGTCCATTAAATGAGAAGAATGAGTGAGATTTTTCTCGAAGAGTCTCAAGTCGACTTTCTATTTTGAGAGCACGTATTTTTTCATAGGTGATATCTGAAACAGTATTCCAGTCATTCCACGTAGTATCTACCCATTCTCTACCCTTTCGAACCAAAATGTTTTCACTGCTTGTGAGTTCACCAGGAAATAATTGGATAGACCTTCCTGATTTATCACTCAATTGTGTGGAGTGCGTAACTGCTTGTATATACTTATTATCAAGATTAATTTCAAATGTAGTACCACGAACTCATGCAACGATATTATCTTTTGGAAGACGGGTTTCAAAATAGGAATCACCGACTAAAAGTCGAATAACATTATTCCAAGTCTTTCCTCGCTTTATAGCATAAGAAATTTGTATTGTGGAATAGTCACTATTCACATTCATTTTTTCGATAATAATACGAGTATCACTTCATAGGCGAGTGATACTACTATCTGGCCAGCGTACTATGGCGATACTATCTTTTTCAGTTTCTATAATATCCTCATTTTTTAATATATATGATTCAGTCCTGGAAAGTCTTATAGCGAGATCCCCTCGAATGATTTTTCCACTTCCAGATTCTATATATAATGTTGGATCTATAGGATCATCCGCATGAACAATCTGATAATATCCATAAGCATTCCATGAAAATAAGCCGAGGAGCAGAATACAAAGAACGCCCAAAAGGAGAAGAAAAAAACGGATATTCATAGTATTAATAAAATAGAGTGGAATAAAATATATTTTTGGATATTGTAAGAAAAGATTTTACCTTTGCAAGTTCCTTCTATGGCAAGCCATTTTCGATACATCCTTGTCGGACTCATTTTCTTTCTTATGTATGAGGTATATTTGATCGGATATTATGAATTTCAGCAATATCAGACGAATACCTATGTCGACTCACTTGAAGAAATTAATCTTCAAATCACCCAAAGAAATGAATATAAACAAGAATTGACAGCATATATACGTACTTCTGCTTATCAGAGTTTTGTAGCGAAAGCAACGCAAAACAAAAAACTCCCCGGAGAGGAGGTGACAAATATAGTCGATGAAGAAAATCTTAAAGCAAATGAAAATATTGATGTGAATGAAATAATCACTTCTATACAGAAGGAATCAGCTTCACCCACAAAGAGCCTATCAAATCCAGAGAAATGGAAATATATATATTTCCATTTGAGAGAGTACCTTTAATTTTAGCCTTTTACAACTTCTTTTATATAAGAAGTAAACTTAGAAACAGCATTACTGACAATCCGTTTATATTGGCTCCACTTATCTCCGATGAGATCATAAGCACTTTTAATTTTTTCAAGATTTTTATCTTTATCATTTTGAAAGCTTTTTGCTATTCCTTTACTCGCAAGAATATATCACACATTTTGAAGCGCAGAAACTTTCTGATTCACGATATCTCGACACGCAGTTTCAGGGAAGAAATTCATAGTTTTTGCGCATCCAATTCATTTACCATCAGGACTTATCGTCCATCCAGTGAGATTACATACTTCGCTATACTGATTCATAAAACTATCTTCTGCAGTTTTTGTTTGGATTCCAATATTATTAATCCATACATCAATATTCTTCTCTCGAGAACTCTGAAGTTGTTTTGCCCATAGAGCAGTTTTTTTATCAATTGCCTCAAAACTCAGTGCGATTTGTATTGAGCATTCTATCTTTTCTTTTAAGAGTCGTTCACCATTGCCCGCTACAAAATCTCCAATAGGACAGGTATACTTATCATTAATCGCAATTCCATTTCATCAAGGAAGGCAAGGTTTCGCAGCATCTTCTACTTCCTTAAGGCTGGGTCGGTAAATAGTAGGTGCAGAGTATATTGGTGCTCACCATAGAATTATCACAAAGAAGATGGAGAGAAACAAAAGTCGATACATACTTATTTATTACCAAAAAATATCCGAGAAAGAATCCCTCTTTTTTTCGCTTCCAGATGCGTACGATCATCATGTTCAGCATTTTTTGGGACCATATGGGTTTTATGGTCGTCATGTTCAGATTTCTCTGTGAATTTTTTCACTCCATATATAGACGCGATTATACCTCACAGGATCATTCCCGTGACAAGAGTATCCATTTTTCTTACGCTTTTTTTGGCAACGCCTTCTTCATCGAGATGTTTTTTTGGATCTGAGGACATGAAAGGCAAGATTAAGTATTTTTTACTGCGAAAATTCTTAATAAGTGAGAATTATATTGCTCAGATTACTCTCCAATTTTTATGCTTTTTGAGAAAAAAGTAATTTTAGGAACATGGATCATAATGGTATTATTATCGACAGTTGCCTTTATCTTATTAAAAGCAAGATTTTCAGGCAGGATAATAGATCGAGAAAAAGGTCCATAATAGCATTCTTCTACGAGCATTCTTTTTGCATCAAGATAGATTGGCTGATGTGACCTTTCTCCTGAAATAGTCAAAATATTTCGTGAAAGAGCGATATCGATATCACTTGGATCGACCCCTGCGATCGGAGCTACTATGATAATCTCTTCGGCAAGATCGAGGACATCTACGGCGATCTGGCCTACATCGACTTCATGATCATGTGAATCATGAATATCTACTTCTATCGTTTCATGATCTTCATGATTGTGTTCACCATGAACTGTAGTATGTGTTTCTGAAGTTCACTGTGATGTTTTGCTGACGCCGAAAAGTTTTGACATTGTGAGTAGAGTAATTTTGTAGACCTTATTTTTGGGGGTATTGCTCCTCTTTTTCTAAGAGTTTGTATCGTGTATATCCTATTCATACTCGTCTTTTTTGCAAGTTTTACTCACTGATGATTCGAGTATATACTTGCATAATGTCTTGATTATCATTTTTCATATGAGATATACCCTTAGCCTCAGGAGTACTTATAATATTTACTAATTGATCCATATGGTTGGGATGGATATATATCCCATTATATCCAGATAATCCAGGTATATCAGAAAGATACAGGGGGATACTGTAAGAATGTGCTAACTCTACCGATGCTCAGCGGCTATAGTAGTAGCCGATATAAATCCACCCCTTTGAATTTCTATAAATATCTTCGCGATCCTCTTTCGACAGAATCCCTATTATTTTTACATGATACAATAATCCAAGAGCTCGTATGAGCGTTACAATTTTATCAAAATTTTCTCCCATATCTCAAAGAATGAGAAGTTCTTCGTGTCCATTTTTTTCATGAATATATTTACTATATGCCTGTATCAATTGTATCGGTTGCCATTCATCTGTAGGAGTCCCTTCAGTGATGAAGTATTCATCAGATATGCCATGAGTGAGGGCTACTTTTTTTATAGAAGAGAATGATTCTTTCTCGATATTCTTGGTAAGATAAGGAAGTACAGCAATATGAGATTCATTTATAGCATAGAGTTCTTCAAGTTCACTTCCAATTTCTTTCCATGGTACAATGATATGCTTGGCGCTAGAGTAGAGTTTTTTCATCGATCGCTCCAAAATCTTCTGAGTCAATATATTCATGCTTCATTGCTCATAATGCTTCATTCGAAGATCGCTCACATGAAGGATTGTAGGAGTGCTTATATCGATCGGTGGAAGTGACGAGAAAGAAATAATTCTATCTGGTCAATAATTATGTGCTGCGAGTTTTTTCTGAAAGAGAGACCATTTTCTTGAAATAAATATGCATTCATGCTTTCTGACAGGATCACCTTCAAATGCAAGAAAAGTAATCTTATCATTTTTATGATAAGAGAGCCATATATCAGCCCATGTTTCTGCATAGTAGAGATTGGGTAAATCTGAAAGACAAGAAGTGCGAACGTCGATGAGCAGATGCATTGTTCCATTATGATAAAAAAATTATTATTGTCGAGAATATTCTTATAATTGTTATTTCTTTTTTTGTAAAATTGTGTATCATTATGACCATAATTTTTTATATGAAATCATTTATATCACAAAATAGTGAAAATAATCGTCTTGAAATAGTTATCGATACTACTATTTTTCCACAAGAAATTGCCCTTAAGGCAGCATATATGTTTTTAGATCGAGCATATTTTTTCTTTTCTAAAGAGGGGGAAAATCTGCTTGTGCAAATTCATCCAAAAGCAGACCAACGCTGGAGTGCTGAAACTTTCGCACTTGAATTTAGCGATGAACTTCTAGCAACTCTGCTTCGAGATAAAATAGAGAAAGACAATAAAACGATTCGTGAAACTATTGTTCGAAGAGCACTTGGTTCTTATGCAGATCTACCAAATTTTACAGTAATAAATACTGATACGATAGTCCAGTCTGGACAGATAGATTTCGACAAAGATATTGATGCTATACTCAAAGAGATAGAAAATGATCCAGAATTGAAAATTGATGAAGAGGAGATTAATCGCATTCTTCTTGAGATAGAAGCGGAAACACAAGCTATGAGTATACCTAAAAAACCATTACTAGATCATAATAAGCTCAAAGATGTCAAAAAAAACTTTCAACGTAAATAGCTCTCTCTATCCCCAAACTTTTCTCAAAGAGGCGATTGTTATTTTTTCAGGTTTTCAAATTATTCTTAATGAGGCTTCTATTATTATAGAAGATGAAGATCCTCAGTACATTTTTGATGAATTTATGAATTATAGCCTCTCACTTTCACTTGAATAATATTATGAGTCTTACACTAGATACAATACATGCTCTAGATACTACGAAGGTTGCTCCTTTTTATTTTCGAAAAAATAAAGATGGAAAATATTTAATAACCAATGAATTTGGGTATTATGCTTATCTTGAAGAAGGGGAGTTTATAAATTTTATTTCATGAAATATAGAACCATGAAAAAGACAAGATGAGCTTGATTCTAAATTATTTATACAAAACAATACCTATCAAGATCGAGCATTATTAGCATATAATAAAAAAAATAGTTTTCTGGCCTACGGCCCACCACTGCATATGATTGTTACGACTCTTCGTTGTAATCATAAGTGCCAGTATTGTCATGCTGCAGTAGCTCCAATGACAGCAAAGAACCTTGATATGACTCGTGAGACAGCAGAGAAAGTTGTAGATACTATATTTTACACTTCAGCACCAGGATTAACTATTGAATTTCAATGAGGAGAATCTTTGGTTAATTGGGATATAGTTCAGTTTATCGTTGAATATGCTCGAATTAAGGCAAAAGTACTTCAAAAAACTCTCAATTTTTCACTTGTATCAAATTTATCACTTATGGATGAAGAAAAGCTTACATGGCTTTTAGATAGAGGCGTTGATATATGTACTTCTCTGGATGGAGATAAGCAAACACATAATTGGCAACGTACTTATAAATATGGCGATTCTTTTGAAAAAGTAATCTACTGGATAAAGAGAATTAACGAGGAAAGAAGAAATAGGTGAAATCCTGAGTACAGGATGTGAGCTTTGGCTACCTGGACAAAGCCATGACTGAAGAATTATAAGGAAATTATCGACACGTATATAGATATTTGACTTACTACAATTTGACTCCGTTGGTTAAATCCTTATGGTTTTGCTGCTACAGAAAGAGACACTCTAGAATATACTCTTGATGAATATTTTGAGTTTTATAAAGATGCCATGAACTATATTCTTGAAAAAAACAAAGAAGGTATTTTCTTAAGTGAAATGCTATCAAAGGTCTATCTTAATAAGATATTAAATAATACAGATAGTGGCTATATGGATGTCCGCTCCCCATCTGGTATTGCAATATGATGAGTAGCATATAATTATGATGGAAAAGTTTATGCTTCTGATGAGTCGCGCATGCTTGGACGTATGGGTATGGAGGATTTCCTTATGACCCCTATGCTTGAAACAGGAGAAGAAACATATAAAGCAATGGCAAATAGTGATGTTACGAAGATATCAGTTCAATCGTCCACACTTGATGGAATCCCAGGATATATAGATCATGTATATAAACCATATCTCGGAGTGGATCTGATTTATGCATTTACTCAACATGGAAATGTATTTTCTAATTTTTCAAAAGACGATAAAACACGCATTCAGGTATCGATGCTTGATTATCTTTTTGAAAAACTTCAAGATCCTGAAAATGAAAAAATATTTCGTAATTGGCTCAATAATTAGACTGTATCTGCTCTATTTTTTTAATTATCATATATATGTCTCCTATAGAAAGAAAGAAAATCATCCCAAAATTTAAAAAGAAACTTCAAGGATTTCTTTCTGATGAAAGTGGAAAAATCACAAAAGAAGATGTTCTCAAAATGTGAATGGTAGCAATGTGAATCGCAGCACTTATTCCAAGTGCCGATGCTGCTTTTCATTGTAATACTATCGCTTCAGTAGCTTCCCATGCAAATTGGTGAAGTACGCTCTGAACCGCAACCGCAACAAATAGTACAGAAATTGTTTTTAGGTGATGTCAAAATGTTAATGATACTGCCGTTGGAACAGTATATGTAAGCGCAGCGATCGCTCCCTACAGTCAAACTGTAAATTGACATGCTAATTCATCTGCCGCAATACAATGATGAGAATTTAATGGTATGAATCTCGCTATTTCTCTGTGACAGAGTCACGGTTCCCATGGTTCCCACGGTTCCCACGGTTCCCACGGTTCCCACGCTTCTTACTAAGAATTTTATGTTGAATATTTTTCAGTTTCGATCACTTATAATTATCCTGGGGGTAGCTTTACTAAGTGCGTGTACCTTTTCTCCTCAATCCAAAGAGTTATCTTTACAAAATCCTCCTTCGGAGAGATCTTCTTCTGGATTACAAGTAGGATATTCTTCCTGAGAAGTTTTTTCTGGATCACAAGAAATAATTCCTATGCCTCCTCCAGAGGCTCAATTTAAAGATCTCATACGAGAATTAGAGAAGTCTAAAAATTATTCAGAGTTCTCTAATAATTATAATAAAGTATCTTCTCAGATTGATTCTTTGATCCTTAATGGAAGCTGAGGTCTTATATTTTCTTATAAAATAATTGATAATGTCGTTCCCTATCTGTATATATGCAAATTTACCCTCTCTGGTGATGAGAATATTATTCGCGATAGTATATGAAAATATAGTACTATTATTCCACCCATTATTTTCATAAATTCTTCAGAATCAAATGATCCTATAAGATTATTTCTTAGTAAGAAATTTGATCTTGCAGCCCTATACGATCTTCTTCTTTCCGATAAAGTTCAACTCCCAGAGTATTATATTGATCTTATCTGACAAAGAAAATCTTCACTTTGAAAAGAAGTGAATGATGACTGCCAGAAACTCATCATGAAACATGAAAAAGCTCTTTTTACTGCGAAAAAATAATGAGAAACCATATTCTCTATAGAACTATATTTAAGCATGGAGGATCTCTCGTGGATTGAGTCCAAGAGAGATCCCCTGAACAATTGATTATCCGTGTTTGAAAGTGATGCAATTTTCGTTGTATTTTCTGTAATGTTGCAGAGAATGAATCAGTACTGAGCCTAAAATCTTCTGTACGCGAGATACTTGCAATCACTCTATATAAAATCAAATTTTCTAAAATTCTCTCGAACCATATAAATATTACTATTTCAGGATGAGAGCCGAGTATTTTCCAGAAGGAGACTTTATTTATTTTGAAGTATTTTACGAGTTATTTTTGAAAACGAAATATTCATGTTGCATTTGATCTTCAGTCAAATGCTTCAAATATTGACTCAATATTTGCAAAGAAACTCATGGAGCTATGAGTGGTTCAGGCTCTCATATCGTCTCACGCCCATGATCCAATCATCTTCGATCAAATTATAGGAGTGAAGTATGCTCTTATGTGACCAAAATTTGATCAATGAGTTCAAAATCTTCTTGATGTCGGAATTCCAGTAACCTTTAATATTGTTTTGAATAAAATAAATAAGGACCATTTTCATGAACATATTCAATATTTAGTAGAAAAATATCCATCCGTAGTGCTTTATAATATTGGCTTTGTACAACCTCACGGTATGGCTCAAGAAAACTTTGATAAACTCATAGTCCAATATAGTGATATATCAAATATATATAATACAGTGATTGCATATTTAAAATCATGTGGAAAACGAGTTCATTCCCACCTTGTTTGACTACCATTATGCTATATGGATGACTGGGGGAGTAGCATGGAATTTATACATAATAAAAATCTTTGATTAAAATCGAACGATGATCAGACGCTCATACAATCAATAAATGACAACAATAAAATACATCCAAAAGCTTGTGAAAGCTGTCGCGCTAAAAGAGTATGTAGTGGCGTATGGAAAGAATATGAAAGTATACAAAAATTAAAGCCCTATGCGTATAATATCACGAATATATGAGCTACTTATACTGGAGATATTGGTACTATGCGTAAGGAATATACAGGATGAAAACGACAGTTTTTTTTAGATGCCTCATTTTTATCTGAAGAAGAAATTCATATGAAGCTTACTAATATGAAAAAATGGTGATACATATGGATATCTATAGTGTATCATGAGGATTCCCTTCTTAAAAATATTACGCAATTTGCATGAACGAATATTCAATTCTTTCTAACAAGTAAAACATCCAAAATACTCATACATCAAATATATGAGTATAATAAAAGTGTTCCATTTCAGTTTTGTATACAACTAGACATACTGATACCAACTCTCGATGGCTGGAAAATATCTGATATTTTTTCTATACAAACTACGGAAGATATTTTTGTCCATATTCCCCGTAAAATGTATAAAATCAAAGAATTCCGTAAGGATCGTATTTATTTTTCACTCTAAGTATGAATATTGCTGTATTATGATTTGGTAGACAAGGGAAAAAACATGCTCATCTTTGGTCTCAGCTCGGATATAGTCCGGTAATTTTTACTCGACATCATACACAAATGACACTTTCTATCGATTTGTTTCAGCCAACTGAATATTCGATTATTATTGTTGCAATATCTCCTCTTGAAGAACAAGATAGGATGATTGAATGAATTTTCAAAGAAAATTATGAGGGGTATCTTATAATAGAGAAACCAGTAACACATAATCTAAGTTTACTTGAGAAGCTAAAAAATAGAAAAAAGACAGTTTTTTTTATTGATGAAGCATACCTTCCTCTGAGTATTAAATGAATTTTTCCATTAAAAATATTTACTATTTGTCCTCTTAAAGAGAGCCATATATCGATTCAAGAACATGCTATTTGACTCTTTCTTCCTCAATCAATGAACAGAGATTTTTATGCGTGTATTGAATATGCATGCTGAGTTGGAGAAGATATGTCTTATGTAATAGAAACAAATAAATGAAAATTTGAATTTATGTCAAAAAAACTTTTTTTTAATTGAAATAATATAAAATTTAATTTTTATTATGTGTATATGAATCTTATTTGAATGATGAAAGATGAAGCGAGTCTGAATAATATTCGTGAAAACTATTGGATTTTTAAAAACTATTAATTTCGCCTGTGGATTCGCACATGAGGAATAGGGAAATCTTTCGAGAGAATCCACATAGAAAAATATAACTTCAACTGTCTGAAGATACAAAAGATCTGAAAAAATATAAAAAAATCCAATCCTTTTCTGATATTGATGGTGCGATAATTAGATTATTGATGTATCAAGTTCATATCTTAAAAAGGTTATATACATGGAAATATTCATCCTTTATTTTTTGTGAATTATAAACTTATTGTCCTATGGGGGGATACATATAAAATAATCTTTCTTATATACATATAAACTCTTGATTTAATGATAATTTTCTCCAAGATATCGTGGGTTCGTATAATAAAGTCTTATCGTATAAGAAGATTTACTATCTTGTCATAGTAGAGCTTATGGATATCTTGAAATCAAAATATACTTTGATTTTGCGGAAAAATAAAAAAATAGCAGCTCTTACTAATCAATACTCATCATGCGAATAGATTTATATCTTGGATTTACGTCCTGTCGAGGAAATTGTATTTTCTGTAGAAAGGGAGAAGGACTCGTACACTTTCCTCGACCAACATATATGAGTCGCCCTGATTCATATAGGTTTTTTCATTTTTCTTCGGAAGGAGAGTGTGAAGATATATTTCACCAAGATTTTATATGAGTTGACTCGATAAATATTTCTGGAAATGATCCACTTTCTTGGGCACATCTTGCCTCCTATGTAGAGAGAATTCGTAGAGCTTTCCCAGAAATACTATTGACACTCAGAATATCAAATACATATGAATTGCCAGAGTCTTATGTACATATATTTGATAGATTTGAATTCTCTATCTACGCTGAAACGGCAGATATACACAATACTATCGTGGGCTCTGCGCAGGCATGGAGTATACTCCATCAGAACATACAACTTCTCGGGAAATTAAAAAGTTTACATAAAGTATTTTTCCAGACCATTTTCTTACATGAGAATATAGATAATATGAAAAATATATTATTTTTTATACGAGATGTATCATATCCTATGAATCCTATCAAGATCATTTATCCATATTTTATGCCGGTTGCAGATATAAAGTCTCTTCCAAAGAAGTCTGAAGTACTCAAAAAACTTATTACTCTTATGGGAAGGGATTTTCTTTTGAACTATTGTTTTCTTGTAAATTTCTCTATTCCCAAGAAGCTTGTATGATTTTTCCGTTGATTTTCAGATTAAGGTATATACGACGAATATTTTCTTTTAATACCAACATGCAAGAGTTAAGTTCTAAAATAAATTTCAATTCCCTTTATGAGAATTATTGAAAAGATATCCCTTGGGGATATGTATGACACGAGGAAGAGATAGCTATTTTTCTAGAAAATTTTATATCTCAGATTGGTTTTCATATTTTAGATGTATGATGCTGATATTCTCGATTAGCAGAATTTTTTATCAAACAAGAAAAAGATTATACAGGTATTGATATTGCGCATATACCAATTCAGTATAATAAAATATACTTTGAGTCACCATTCGCTCATTTTTACCAAACTGATATAGAAAATTTTGTTTCAAAAATTCCATTTTCATGTATAATTGATATATGATGTCTTCATTGCATCGAGCCAATTAGGCAAAATACAATATTGACTCATTATCTAGATCTGTTGGAACCAAATTGATACTTTTTTTTAAGATATTTTATGAGCTGAGATATATTTCCATTATTCTATATAGAAGATACGCCTATATATTGAGTCGAGGAATCAAAGATTCAATGATTTATAGAAAAATACAAACTTCATGTTTTATTTACAAAATTAGATACAGAATCATTTGATCTAACTACACGAAAAACTCTTTTACTAAGAAAATTGTCATAAATGCAGAATCCACTTCTCTCTAAAGAAAAAACAACCCGTGAAAATCGTATATGGATACGTATTATTGCTGCATGTAATGTAAAGTGTATTTTTTGTCTTGATTCTGATGCACAGAACGGCACCCTTATAGATGATGCTAAAGTCCGAGATGAGATCCTACGATGATATAAGGTGGGTGTATATAATAGGATTATCATCTCTTGATGAGAAGCAAGTATACATCCTCGATTTGCTGAATATATACGCTATGCAAAAGATGTAGGATATGATAGAGTTCAGACAGTTACTAATGGTAACATGTTTGCTCGTATCGAATTTTGTGAGAAGGTCTTTGTTGCAGGGTTGGATGAGGTGACTTTTTCTATTCATGGACATACGGCAGAACTCCATGATTATCTCACAGCAGCACCAGGATCCTATAATAGAGCTATCCGAGGACTAATCAATGTAAGAAAATATTTTCCTGAAAAGATAATAAATATCGATATTGTTGTCAATAAACTCAATGTTGATTATCTTCCACAGATGATTCGTTTTTTCATGAAGCTCTGAGTATATGAGTTTGATATTTTACAGATAATACCTTTTTGAAGAGGATTCCAGAAATATAAAAATCAACTATTTTACTTGATCGAAGAACATCTTGAGTCTCTTCATGCTACCTGGCGACTTTCCCGTATCCCCTGAGTGCATATGTGGACTAATCGTTTTCCAGTCGAAGCATTTGAAGGATACGAAGATCTCATACAAGATCCAAGAAAAATAAAATCTGAAGTTATGGGAGAAGCCATCGAAGAATTTTCATTATTTATTGAATCTCATGGTATCAAAAAACCACATTGTTATGGGGAAGCATGTGATGTATGCTTTTTGAAGCAGTTTTGTCATGATTATATAAAACATCAAGGTAGTCCTGTCCTCCACTGAGATACTCATATATATGCCTGATGAAAGGATAAGATCTCAGAAAAATATATTATCCTAAGATGAGAAGAATTTCCGAGTCAGGTCTATGAGAAATTCGGAGAAACAGCTAATGACTTTATCAACAATATACGGTCTCTTTCTCTTGAGGCAGGGCAAAAACTTGTCAATATTCCTCGTTGCTTACGGGAAGAAAATAATGACTGACTCTATGAATGGAGTAATGATATAATTAAAGAAAAAAGTATTTCCGAATATACAAAAAGTTATATACTAGGACTGTATCGAAAAAAATCCACCCGATGCAAGTCTTGTAAGTTTAATAATTCCTGTGAAGGTATTCATATTAACTTTATCCGTTCGTACGGATTCGGAATTCTCGAGCCTTTTACTAAATAAGCATGGCAAATATCTGATACATCCAGGTGAATCGTCATTGTAATAATGCTTGTCACTTTTGTTCAAATCCCTCAAATGGGCAAAATATCAGTTATGAAAAATGAGTAGAAATTATTGATGATTTTGTCGTGAGAAAATACCGATGAATTATTTTTACTTGAGGTGAGCCGACGCTCTCTCCGGATCTTCACAGATGGATATCATATGCAAGGGATGTATGAATCGAGTCTCGAATCATCTCAAATGGTATGATGTGCGCGAGTTATCCATATATGAAAAAACTTGCTGATGCATGACTAGAATTAGTACACTTTTCCGTGTATTCGTATAATCCGAAGATACATGATTTTCTCACAGATACTCCAGGCTCATGGAAGCGACTTATGCTCTCTATCCAGAATGCATGAAAACTCGGTGTACGAGTCCAGATAAATACAGCAATAAACCACTATAATCAGGCTCACCTTGACACAACCGTTCAATTTCTCGTGAAGCAGTTTCCAAAGCTTCAACATTTTGTCTGGAATAATCTTGATCCACTTATGATGCGCAAGACAGAGACTGCTCTCTCAACGATTCCAGATTTTGCAACTTTCGAAGTTCCACTTCGGCGAGCTATGCAATTTTTGGAATCATCTCATCGGACTTTTCGCGTTGAGCGCGTACCACTTTGCTATATGCGATGATTTGAACACTTTTCTACCGAGACTCGTAAGATAGTAAAAGATGAAGAGAGGATAGTACATTTTCTTGATGAGCGAGAAATTGTTGAACAAAAATCAGAGTGGTTCTATCATGATAAATGAGATGTTTGCAAAGATTGTGATCTCAATCCTATATGTGCGGGTATATGGCTTGCGAAGCCTGCTAACATATTCGGTACAGATCATCCGTGATACTATGACTTTGTAGAGTATCGCCCACAAAAGGTATCACTTGATGAGCGAGCAAAGATCATTGAAACTATTAAGAAAAATTCTGATTAATCCACATGCCCAATATTATCATTAACAATACCTGTAATCAACGATGTTCTTATTGTTTTGCTGAGGAGAGTATGACATATGATGCACTTCCAGTCAAGAACCAAAAGAATTCCACCTTTATTAGCATCTTACGATTCCTACGAAAGAATAATTATAATGATGTTAGATTTCTTGGGGGGGAACCACTTCTTCATCCGCTACTTGAGAAGTTCATACTTTTGGCACATAAGGGATGATTTCGTACCCGATTATTTTCCAATCTGAATTTTTCAGAAACGTATGTACAAGAAAAATTTCAGAATCCTCAGAGTATTCCTCAAACCATCAATGCTAATATTAATAATCGGGACTTTTACTCTGAAAAAGAATACTCTCATGTTATTGCGAATCTTCTCTTTTTTAAAAACTCAGGAACTCTCGTCACTCTAGGGTATAATATTTATGATCTTTCAAAATCTTTTGATGATATTGCCCTTGTGGCACGCGAGACGGAAATCAGCCATATCAATCTCAAGGTCACCAATACTACTATTTGAACTCCTCTTATAGTTGATACAAGTTCTCGTGCATATGGGGAATATATTTTTTCTATTATTGAGAAGTTTGGAGAAGAGTTTGAATTTGTATTTTCATGTTGACTCTCTCGATCTATATTTCTCGATAGGGAGATAGCCTATATGAATCAACTATGAATATTTCCCAATTATGGCTGTGCTTGATTTAGTGGAAAATTCGATATTGATATCGATGGGAGTATCTATAAATGCTTCCCAACTCGATCACTCTATCTTAAAAAATCCCTCTCTATATATAATTTTAAATCTGAAGAACAGTTATTTTCTATTGTGAATATAGTTCCATCTGATTGAGTATGTCGTGCACATAGTCTTAGTTCTTATGAGAAACCACTCTAAAAATACATATACGGATGTCAGGTGACTGATGATATCATGGGATGATACCAAGTTCGATCAGAGTATGTCTATCCTATATTGATCCGACTGAAGAATCAACCATCACGGTGAGGCTCACAATTTTGATGGTACAATTTTTTCAAAGAACCATCCATTCTTTCTTGAATCTATCGAATTGTGAGTAAGAGATCTCGTAGTTATCCTTATAAAAAAATTCAACTGTATCACTTATAATAGTTGCCAGTGACATAGAAACTCTCCAAAGAGAAGGGTAGGGATTTTACCTCGAAATCATCAGGAATTTGAACATTTATATACACAATTATTACTTTTTACGAATCAAAAAAGTTCAATATATTGAAAAATCAGTATACTTTGTACTGAACTTCTTGATTGCAAGACGCAGTCATATTTCCCCGTTCTTGATATTGTTATTGACTCAAGTAGTTTCTGTAAATTATTCCCATTTTTTTTTCACGAAAAAATCCTTGACGCAATAACGAATGAATTTATTTTATCTCTTAAGTGATAGTTTATATGTATTACTCTACACTGTGATATAGTCCAAATCCACTTATTCTTCGATATCAACAGGAATTTCTTGAAAAACTCCGAAAATTATGGGAAAGAAATATTGATATCCATATACCAGAAGATGAATTTTTATTATTTCCTGATATTCATGGACTCCTGCTTACATCGGTCCGCCAAAAGAATCCTCTCGTATGAGAGTACAGTACTATACTCAGATGAGAGCATGATAAGTATATTGATAAACAGAATTTGATCCATGATCATGAGAAAATTCCATGAACTAATATTGTACTTACGTTGGATTTTTATAATCCTGGTATTGTGATACCGAATCATCCGGATCATAAGAAAAATAATATCCAAGTCACTTTTGGTAATAAGACTCCCGAAGAATGGAGAGTATTATTTGCTCAGTCTTTTGATATTGTTCGTAGGGTCTCTCCGTGATTCATGGGTGAGATAGATCTGATCATCCGTAAAGTCATACCGTTAGATGTGAGCTATGGGGTTCATAATTCGGGTTCTTATTCTGATTTCATAGGACATCTCGTTATGAGTTATCCGACTGGTATAGATCATCCTGAACTCGCCCTCCTCGAAGCAATACTCCATGAGTACAATCATAACAAGCTCAATCTCATACTCCAGACTAAAAACCTGATTCTTAATGACCATAGAGAGATATATTACTCTCCATATAGACCAGATGCTCGTCATATACAATGAATCTACTTAGGCGTACATGCAATACTCTGAGCCTTCTGGGTTATGTGGAATGCTCATATATCATGAATCATACAGCTTCCGAACAATTGGCAAGAAAAATCTGCACTTTTTGTTCTCAAAAATTGACTCTCATTTCAGGTTCTTGATAAATATGGTCTATTTACAGCTCAGGGCAAGGAGATACTCGAAGAGATGCGATTGGTCCATGCCGAGTGTCTCTGATTCCTCAGACAAGCTAATCTCTCAAAAGAGATGCTTGCACGGGTGAAAACTACATTACAGTTACACCATGAACAAGTACAAAAACAATACCCTGGACTCAGAAGTTAGAAAGATGCGTTGAAAATCGTATATATCCAGTCTATAGGTTTATGTTTCAGAAATATGATATAATAAAAGCTAAAAATAAAATTATTGAGTAAGGAATCGTATGTATTCATTTCCAAGTATCCTTTTTTTGAATTACCTTATCGTAGAGATCAAATGTTTTTTTTGTAATAAAATATATAAGGGTAAATATGGTAGCATAGTGCCAAATATTTTCTATATAATCCATCCACTCAATGAGAAAGCTTTCTCATCCAAGAGAAATGATTTTTTCACATAGATAGATTATCAATCCCATGATGGGAAATATACCATATCGCCAATAAAAAAGCATTTTTCTTATAATTGGACGAATAAGAAAAATTATTATAGCAATAAAAAAATAAGTGTCTCAGTATCCTCATATATAAAAAGATGCTTTAGCCATGATATTGTTCATTGATTGAGCGATAATCCATCCAATAAGACACCAATCTATAAAAAATACCAAGATTCATTCTCTATTTTCTTTCGTCCATGGATTTTTTATTTTCGGAAGAATCCATTTTTTATCGATTTCCTTTCGTAATAATCCGAGACGGATGAGTATAAAAATCCACCATAATAAAAGGCATATTATTGTGAGAATTCCTATGTTTTGTATATAAACACTTAAGGAATTCCCAGTATTATAAAGAATAAGAATAGAGCTATATTTTAAATCACCAGCTCAAATAAGCTTATTTTTTATATGAAAAAAAATTCATCCTCATATTATAAAAGCAGAAATGACACTATTAAATGCGAGTTGAGATAATTCCCAATCATTACTCATCCATAGCCATAAAGGAAATAATGCAATCAAATAGAACAGTGCTCTATTTGGTATACGCCTATAGAGTATATCAAATATAAGGATATATATGTTGATTCCTAAAAATAGTATTTCTATAACAAATAAAAGCCATCCTCAGGAAAAATATTCAAAAATCATGTTATTTAATTAAATCACTCTAGAAATTTGACCAAACCATATAAATTATGATAAACTTCCTGTAGTATATAAAAATTTATCATGAAAACAAAAATATATAGCATTCTTTTCCTCATTGGATTTATACAGTGTATCGATTCAAGTTTTGCAGCTTGGTATGCCAATCCTGCTCCAGTTGCACTTGCTGGTGCTGCTACGAATTGTCCTACCGATGGCGTGATAAATGCTGATGCTACAAATCCTCCAAGTCCAGATCCCTCACCGATGTTACCATGAAGTACAGGGACGATATACTATACTCAGGCGAGAGTGAGGGTTGTAGGAAATCCTATAACTTGTGAATTTTGGGACGCCACTGTTCCTACAGTAGGTATGACTACAGCATCTCTGGTATGGAAAAATGCAAATATTACAGCTACTCTTAGTTCCGGAGATCTCGGTGGAAGCGGACTTAATACAGCAAAATATTTCTTTAATCAAGATAACTCGATTCCAGCAGGGTGGATTGATGCGAATTATTGTTTGGCGAATGGAACAAATTATCTGAACTGAAGCAACTTGACTATCAGTGCAGAGTGAGATCATACTCTCTATCTCTGTGCTCGTGATGGCGCATGAAATACTACCATATCTGCAGGTGGAGCCTACCGTCTCGATAAGACTATTCCTACGGCTTCAGCGAGTACCTCTTCTCTTGTATGGAAAAAAGTGAATATTACTATCACTCTCAATGTAAATGATCCAGTATCATTAGCTTTTCCATCCGCTGCACCGAGTACTGTAAATGGTGCATGAGCTATTCGTAATTATATCTGGCATTATGATAATGCTGGACCCCCTCCTAGCCTTGCCACATGTCTTGGAGTAGCAGGAACATCATTTATAGCTGGGAATATGATAACTCTTGTGCGAGAATGAAATCATACCCTCTATGTCTGTTCTCAAGATAATGCAGGAAATCAAAGTTTATATTGGAGTGGTACATACCGTCTCGATAAGACCATTCCTATCGTCTCAGCTACGAGTGCTTCTCTCGTGTGGAAAAATGCAGATATCTCTATCACCCTTAATACATCTGATCCAGT
>JAYVIJ010000006.1:0-49438 GCA_043770315.1 Candidatus Altimarinota bacterium
ATGAACTGCAGGCGTTTCACTTGGTCCAGAACTTGGCTTGAGCCAATCAGGAATGAGATCTTGGTCCAGAACTACTAGAGAAGAATTATCATCTTGATGAAGTGGTAATATGGTTTCTGGAGATTCTGAAGGTATGATAATAGTTGAAGTCTCCTCTCAAAGAGAACTATCGCTATTTTTTACCGCATCTTCAATACTCTCTGAGAATGGATCGTTATTGATGATTATAGAATCGCTTTGTCCTATAGAAAGAGGATCTTCATGGAAATCTGGCAAGATTCAATCACTTTGTATAGTGTTTTCTTCTGAATTGATTGGCGCTGAGGGTGGAGATATAATAAGTTCATCTTTGGGTCTTTCTTCGAGCAAATTCACCGTCAGAGGATCTTCTTGGGATGGTGATTTTATCACTATACTATCGCTATCATCTTTATTCCATTTTGGTAAATCTTTTTGCACTGGTTTAAGCCAGTCTGGTATGGCATGAGGAGAGGTATCTCACACGGGAGAAACTGGTGTATTGACCTCAATCATTGATGCTTCTGGTACTGGAGTTATTGGCGGAGAACCCATTGGACTCATCGTCTCATTATATACGCCTATTGATGCAAGAGGATCAGATGATGTTGAGGTTTTTTCGAGTACAGGCATTACTATACCTGGTTCAAGGACTGTGTTTACGGGTTGTGTTCGTGGAGTTGATTGAGTCGGATTTGTCGAGCGAGGAGGAGTAGTATTTGCATGAGCGACAGAATCTATAAGAAAATCCTGAAATCCCATATCTCCTTTCTTCTTTGTAAATCTATACACGATAAATCCAATAAGGAAGAGCACCAAAATGACTCATATTACAATAAGAAATATATTCACTGTACCACTAATAAATCATAGAATACCCCCACTTGCTTCTTTTTCTGTGACGATCTTCTCGATTTCTCCCTCAGGAATACTTTCCTGTCCGCCATTTACTATCGTAAGGAGTTGACTCTTAATGATTAATTTATTTTCTGTGGTAATGGTGGGATCAGATTGTATTTTTTCAAGAATTTCTTTTCAGAATACTTTATTTTCTACGAGTTTTCCTGGATTTGCCTTTATTTTTTCAAGTCGTTCGATGATATAAGGCCGATTTGCACTGTCAGTTGGCACCAATCACTCAATGACTCGGCTCGCAACACTGATTTCATTTGTTGCTTGAGCATCTCAGACAAGTATTACGTCGATAATACTTGAAAGCTCAGTTTTTGTGGCATCATCAAAATTCGTATTTGCGAGTACTTCTTTTTGGATTGTCAGAAGTCATTCAGTACGGTCATACGAATCTCCCCAGCTTTCTATGAGATTATTATAATATTGGGTAAAAATTATTCTATCTTCTGGAGTGAAAGTACGAATTTTTGCCTGAAGTTTTTCGAGATTTTCTTTGTCTACAACACTAAACGATCAGCTACCACCTTCAGTTGTGGTCATGTCAGTATTATCATTTAATTCTGGAATATAATCAAATATTACTTGAATTTTTTTTGATCCTAAAATTTTACCATCATCACCGATGATACTAACCTTAATTTCTTTCTTATGAACTTTACTTTCTGATATATTCTCGACTGAGAAAATGCTACCATCCTTAAATGAAGGAGTATCTTTATTGTCTACATCATTATCTTCTATAGCATCAAGATCGCTATCGATTTTTGTATCGCTATCAATTCTGTACTCATCTCCATTATTCCCATGCATACTTAAGAGGAGCTTATCTCCTGGATTAAGAATTTTTATTGTATCTCCTTCAAGTGCAGGATGGGATTGGATATTGATGTCATCAGTTAATCGAACAACATCCTCTATGGTAGAAGGAGTGATGTCTATCGTTGATATTTCACTCGTTCATGATTTTATTGTCAAAGTTCATATTGAACCACTTGATGAAAGTATTGCATTTGGAACACTTGTACCGTAAGGAGAAGATGATTCAATCGATCAAATTATCCATTTTGCAGAATCATACGTTCACTTACTTGTGTTTATGAAGTAGGTCATATCCCCAATTCGATATCAGGCGACAGCCGCTTTTAATTCATTTTTAACATATATAACCTGATATTTTGTATTTGATATACCATTATTTACTACCTTTACCTTCATATTATACTTTCCAGATTGTTTATACTTGTGACTTGCTTGAGGTACAGTAGTTTTTTGGTCGATACGACTATCTCCATCAAAATCCCAATAATATTCTGATTTATCAGTGACATCAATGTTAAGTATAGTCTTGGCTGAGGCAGAAAATTCTACTGTTTCTTCGGCAAGAAAAAATCCTCGGTCTTTATTAAGATTGACGACACTAAGATTAATAAGTGGCATATTAATATTCTGATCATCATTGGCCACGATGAGGGGAAGTTGTTCACTTTGTAGTTGACTCGAATCGTATCGTGCACCATCGTTATCTTCTATAATGACTCAGAAATAATACTTTTCAGTGACATTTGGAAGTACGAAACTAGTGGTAGGAGATTGGGTAATACGAACATTTTGTTTCTCTGAGTCATTCTCTGTAGTATAAAACCATATATATGAGCGTATGACGCCATCGTCATCACGGGCTCCATTGGCTACCACACTTGCGATTATTTTTTGAGTATCTTTCTTTGTAGGATCGATCGTCGCAGTAACAGAAGTAACTTTTGGTCCAATATTCTTAATCTCTATAAAGCGAGTACTCGTATGTGAAGCTCAAGTTCGATCACTTCGTACAGTAAGTTCTATAGGAAAACATCAGAGTTCTGTAAATTTTTCTGAAATAGATGGTCAAGTTTTGACTCTATCCATATATTTCCAAGTATAGGAAAGTCCAGCAGAATTTCCGTCGACATTTATAGAATTTCCTCAATCAAGTGTTGTACTTTCAGCTCTGTTTATAACGAATGCTCCACCTGGATTTTCACAAGCATCTGGATCTTCGAAAACACTTCCATTACTACTTTTTATATCAATCAGAGCAAAAGGACTATCTGTATCAGTGATATATATTTTTCGCCAGATTGTATTTTCCTCACTCCCATCACCATTCTTTACATTGAGAGTTGCTGTATAAATACCCGTTTTTTTATAGACATTTTGTATAAAGTCAGTAGTTCAATTGATGGTCGGGCTTCCATCTCCGAGATTCCATTCGTAAAAACGCGCCTGTGGTGACCTTGCTTGGAAGCTTATCATACTTCCTATAGGTGCTGCTCGAGGTGTGATGTTGACTCAAATAGTGAGTGTAGATGTGACATTAAATGTTTTATCTACTGTTGATACTTTCCCAAAAGCATTAGTAATCGTAAGTGATACAGTATGGGATCATTTCTCAGAGAAAGTATATGATCCTATGGCGCCTTCTTTTTGAATATCATTGAGTTCGACTTTTTCTCCATCAATCAGCCACTCATACATGAGTCATTTTCCGTTATTGGTATCTGGATCATAACTTCGAGAAGCATCAAACAGAAGAGTATTTGGTTTCTCAGTACTGATCTGACGAGGTGAATCGAGATTGATGATAGGAGGTCGAGATTCGATCGTAATTATACGGCTATCTGTATCGACACTTCCGTTCGGACTTCGAGTAGTAAGGCTGACGATATACTGTCATACTTTCGTAAACTTATAGTTAAAGTTACTTCACTTTTTTGTCGCTACCGTTTTCTTTCATGATTCGATATCTTGAATCTCCCAATTATATTCTACATTCGTCATATTTGCTAAATATGATTTTGCACTCATGGGGATCTCTTCTCCGATAAAAGCAGTTTCTCTATCTAAGGAAATTACCGCTGCTGGATCTCGTACAAGAAGCTGGAGTTGTTTTCTGAAGATATTTCCTTGATTGGTTGTAATTTCTAGGCTGACTTTATACATTTCAGGATTGACATAGAGCTGTCTTTCGAGTACTGGAGAGCCTTCATATTCGATGATATTTCCATTTCAGAAATCCCATTTTGTCTTTACTATCGTTCCATTGCTTATTGCTCTTGATGCACTTGCATCAAAAAGGAGTCCGATCTTCCCAAGACTTGGGCTTACTTTGAGTGTATCGAGATTACTTACATTGACTCAGTTTACGAGGAGGGTCACATTTCCAAGCCGTGGCTTTACTTCTATATCTTTTGAGATTGACGCAGATATAACATCGGGCTTTCATTTTTTATTGAGACTCTGTGATACAACGTCGAGAAATACCTGGTAATTTCATTCTTTAGAGAAAGTATAAGTAAAACTCGGACCTCTTCAAAGCTCACGACGAGCTCATCCAGATTCTTTCATCCACCAAGTAAAATTGTTATCAGGAATATTTATTCCAGAAGGATCTTTGCCGCTCGCAAGAAATGATGATGTAAGGGGGGCATTACCACTTGTCGGGTTTGCATCTATGGAAGCTACGATCTCAGAAATTGTTGCTTGCCCGACAAATGCCGCTACTTGCGCTGCAGCATTTTGTACATGAGTTGAACTATTTTTATTTTTTGCTGCAAGATCAATATAGAGATCAGCTGCTTTCTTCAGTCATTCATTTTTCGTACCAGCTTCACCAGAGTCTGGAAGTCTCAGGTAAGCCTCATTGAGAAGATTTCGTACATTCGATAAGGCAGAATCAGAGATCGTATTATTTACCCGAAATTCTCTTTCCATATCTTGAAGTGCAGATCCAATTTTTTGCTTATAGTAGATATAGCTATTCGGATCATTTTCTACAGAAGCTGCAGTCGTCTGACTAATAATGGCTGATAGAGTTCCTCCAAATATGAGACACAAGAAGGTAATAAGTGTAATGATTTTCCTTATATATGTATATGAGAAGAGTTTCATAGGAGATTCTAGAAGTGAATTTGGCAGTTAGTTGATAGCGTTGATTATGATTGAGACGATCCAGTAGGCAATCCACATAACGAGAATTCAGACTATGACGTAAATGATTATTTGACGAGCTTTTTTTACTTTTTCCTCATCTCCACCTCAGAGCATAAGCTGAGCTCCTGCGTAAAGAATATATACCACCCCTACCAACGAGACAAAACCAAGAAAGTATTTCACGATATCAGTCACGTATACTGAAATAGTTTTCTGAGAAAATGTCGCACCAACAGCTATTTTTGTAGCATCTGAACCTCATGAGAGCGTACATTTCCCATCTTGGCAGTATTCTATTTGTCATGCTGTCGGGCAACCAAATCAGAGTGTCCATCATCCGCAAACTGCATGAGTAGAGTCTGCAAAATATACGATAGCTATGAAAGTACTGAGTGCAGTGAGAAGAAGTAAATATATTTTTTTCATATGATTTGAGTATAGCATATACAAAAAGAATATGCAAATATTGGGAACTTGATATTTATTCATTCGGATTTACACAAGCATCAGTGAGAATTCAAGATAAAGTGCTTTCGAGTTCACATCAAACATTTTTCCCAATAGTTTTAGATAAGTTATTAATATCTATTTTTTCATTTCTGTCAATCATTTCTCGAAAAATTTTATCGTATTCTCATTTGATTTGGTACTGAAATACGAAGATGTCATCCTGAAGATCTGGTATAAATGCATCGAGACGAGTTCGGGCAAATAATTCTGAGAGTATTGTTTCTTTTTGTTCTTGTGATCCAGATCGGATGGGTGATATCAATAAAGGAAATGATTCTCGAGCTTTTTGCGTACCAACATCACTCAGTATATATGCCATGAGATCAGCTGCTGCATCAAGATTTTCTGATTTCTTAGAAAGAGCGAGATATCGATATTTTGCGATATTTACTCTGTTTTTTCCGAGAGAATCCTGAGGAAGTCTTTCTGTAAGAATAATGTCATTGAGCGCTTCTTGCCCTGCTCGTTTTTGGGATTTTTCTATCTCTCTCATGATACTTGGGAATCCTACGATCATTGCAATACGTCACCTCATGAAAAGATCGATAGTTGATAAGCGATTGTCATCCATTTCTTTACGAATATCGATACTTGTTATAGGGGCATCATTGACTGGTGTATCTACCACAGTATCTTCAGCATCGAGAGATACTGCTTCAGTATTTGTAGAAGGAATTCCTCCATCAACCGACTTTATACTAGAGTAGGCAAGATATTCACCTATTCCATCTGTTCCTCAGCCAATATCTTTCGTGGAACGGGCGACTCCAGATTTTCCCATAAAATACCCAATAATATCTGTTGCATTCGGGGTATAGGTCGGACTAAATCAAAGATTAGTTGCTACTACAGAAGGCTTATCATTCGATTGGTTCAGTGTTTCTACTTCTGACCAAGTTTTTGGAATACTACGAAGAAGCGATTTATGATAAAATAATCAAAGCGTCTCATATCAAAGAGGTACACCAATAAGTGATCTTGTAATTTCTTTTCCTTCGCCCTCAGTACGTAAAAGTGGAAGAAATATATTTTCATATCTTTTATCAAAATCAGAAAGATCAGACCTTGATCCAGGAAGTGGAAAAGTTTTTGATTCTAGGACATCATCGCCACTTCATTCGACCATAAATATATCTGGACCTGTCCCCTCAGAGAGAGTAGAGAGAAGAATGCGTTGATATTTATCATAGTCAGGAAATACTCGAACATCTATGACAGTCTCTTCATACATCTTATTTAGTACTCAAAACTCTGAAAAGAGTGTTTGATATTGCTCAGAGGTGTCACCCACAACCCATACACTTATACTTTTTACTTCGGTAGCTTGTTTTAATTTTCTTGATTGTGAGAGATTCCAGATCCCATAAATAAGAAGTAGCCCCAATAGTCCCACTATGACAAGAAAAATAATTTTACGAGGAGACATAAGCAATAAATTATAGTATAGAATGAGGGAGTATCGTAAGTATAAAATACTCCTGTGTTTGTATAGTACTGTATTTATTTTTCATACAAAATCTAGTTTTTCTCCTCTATTATTTTACTGCTGCAAGCATCTGTACAAACATACCGCGTGATACGAGTGTTTTTGGGTAAAACTTCCCACCATGTGCTCGTACCAGGAAGCCATAATCTTGGATTGATTGATAGAGCGGATTCATCATGTCTACATCAGCATAAATTTTTATTTGAGAAGGATTCTTTTCTGAGTTTGCTATCTTCCTTATAAGGTCAGCTACCTCTTCTCTCGTCATGATATGATCAGGAAATGCAAAGTTTCATTCCAAAATTCATCGACGATAAGCTATAAGCGCATATCCTTGAAGGTCATCACCTATTTCTATATCGAGAAAGTGACTTATCCCTGTAGAAGGAGAGATATCGAAATATTTCATACTATTGATAAGGGCTTCACGAAAAGTGATGATATCTTTGGTTCAAAATGATGTATTTTCTCGAAAGAGACATTTTTTGTCTACGAGTGGGTAGAGAATTTTTCAAAAACTACTTCCCATACTTACATCAGAAAATCTTTTTCCTATACATTCATCCTCCTGAGTAATATAAGAAGCAATAGTTTTCGTAGGGGTAGCAGGAAGACTAGTAGATACTGTAGATTTTGTTTGGGATGTGGGAGATATAATCTGCACATCAGGAGTTTTTTCTGGATCGATCCCTCCTAAGTAGGTGTTGATAAAAAGCATAGGATTTATCGTATATTTCGCTGCTTTATCTTTATTGAGTCATATATTTATAGCATCATAGAATCCGACACCAGCAGCTTTAGATTCTGAGCTACTAAAATGCCAATATGGGTGGAATGGAGCATCGGCTACATCGAGTTGCAAATGAAGATGTGGCGTAGTAGTAATTCCAGATATTCCGACACGACCGATCATATCTCATTTTTTTACTATATCTCATTCTTTTACGAGAATCTCAGAAAGATGGAGATATCATGAGTAGAGTGTCACTTTTCAGGTTTCAGTCGGAATATTGCTGTGGCGTACGACGATATATTTATTTCCAGTAGCATCTCACTGTGTAGTGCGAGTTATGACTCCATTTGCAATGGCAAGAACAGGAGTACCTATCGGTGCACGTATATCCACGCCAAGGTGTCATCCTACATTCTCATGATAATCAAGTTTGTAGTTCCCCATATATAAAGTCGTATACGTATACCGTATTATATTCACAGAACGAGTTTGTGGTCTTTCGTCGAGAAGGGCAATAGGGTCATAGAGGGGAATTGGTATGAATTCATTAATACTAATATCCTCAAAACGCTTTGACTTATCCTGATTCGCAGGATTGTTCCAATCAGGTATATATGCTATGGGCATAACTGTACCATCAAACGGGGCAGATACAATTTTAGTATAGCTGTCATTTACGGCATTCATATATGGAACCCAGACTTGCCTCACAGCAATAAGACAAACAATAGCACAATTCAATACCCATATAAAGACGAGATAACGAGATATGGATCGAAAAGAAATATGCATGGAAAGTATTTATTTTTATATTTTTTTGTTTATTGTATCATATTTTTTTCTTTCCCGCAAATAATAAAAATATCGGAAAAAATCCGATATGAAGCATTTTCTATGTATCACCTATTTCTTTTTAGAAATTTGACTTCCAATTTGTAAGAGTTGTTTCAAGTATGACGTTTTGAGGACGTCCATCGATCCACCTTACAATACTTTTCACTGAGAGTATTCCAGTTTGAGTCGTCGGCGCAGGAATACCAATAAGAATTTCTCGAGTAAATATTGTTCTACAATTCGTCTGACGAGAAGAGGTACATTGGAGAGTGTTAGTAATTCCTGTTTGACTATAGAAGCCTTTACTATCAAGATTTACAGGATAGGCATTTTTATAGGGAATCCATGTTGTAGCAGGTATCGTAGCGACACCAGAGAGAAACCAAACACCGTTATTCGTAAAGATAGTGTATGATCCTGTAGCAATATATCATGGATCGATAGGATAAGGAGGAAGCACACTCCCTATACAGGAAGAAGAATAATCTTTTACTTTCCAACAATTTATTTTATCACTCGAAAATCTGAGCCAATTCGTATCTCGAATATTCGTCATACCTTCTATCCCTTCTCGAGCTATATTAATAGCTTTGATTTTATTCTCTGTATCTCGAGTATAGTCGATTCCTGATCCAATAGTTTGAAGAAGCGCGGCTATTCCAAGTCCAAGTATTGCAACAACTACCATCAATTCTACGATAGTCACTCATTTTTTATTTATTAAGCGTATACTTATTCTCATGAGAGAGTCGAAGTGTCTCATTCTTTTATTATGGTAAAGAGTTGCGTAGACAAGAGGGTGTTGTTTACATCATAGAATCTAATTTCATAGAGGTTGAATCAGTCTTTCATCGTTCCGTAAGAAGTATTTGCATAATAATACCAAGTAGATCCATTCGGAATAAATTTCTTTAATCGAAAGTTATTTACAGTAATATATTCTACAGTACTTTTCGGTACTGATCATGAAACAGTTACAGAGTTTAAGGTTGTTTTATAGGGATTTTCCGAAGGACTGAGTATACGAAATGTTTTATCTGATGTAGGAAATGTCGTAGGAACAAGCTTATCAGTGCCTTGCTTTTTTTCTTCAGAATAAAGAGTAAGTACTCCTCTTTCGAGAATATTCCCCCCATCATTATAAGCTTTATATACTATATCAATAGTATCACTTGTGATAGGAATACCTGCGAGAGAAAAAGATTGTGCCTGTTTGTTTATAGGAGCTTCTCGGTCGTTGATCATGACACGAGTTATAAGAGGATTGAGTATTTTCCCTTCCACCTTAAGCGTTGAGCCGACTACTACACTTCCATCGATAGGACTTGTGATAAGGAGTGACTTACTTCATATACTCGTTTGAATCATTGCTGTACCTGATAAGGTAGCTGCTGGTACCGTAGAGCCAGTTTTGATCTGTATAGTATTTTCATCTAAGATTTCTTGTCCATTGCGAGAAAGAAAAAAAGGATTTTGCTTGATGCTATCATCGATATCATCACTTAAGCTTGAGAGAGAGGTCCCAGGATTTATGAGATCTGATTGAGATACTTTTATACCTTTTCCTACATTGAGTAAATATTCACGAGATCCGCTTGCTCGTATTTGAGCACTTCACTTTAAAACATAGGCAATACTATATATCCTTTGTTGTTCTACTAAAACGATACTTTCGTCACTCAGAGTGATATCTATATGCTTAAGTCGAATAATCGAATCCCCTTTTCCCTCTACCCAACTTCGTCATTGGCTTATATTTAATACAGATCCAGTTGAGTTTATATTTTCATAGGATATTTCTGCTCACTTATCTGCCCAAACATTGAGTCCATTTCCAGTGATATGAGCATTTCCTGAAAGTATAGAAATAAGACTATCAGATGTTCAAAATACATCACTTTCTACTACATCACGTTTTTTTCCATTTGTATTTGTGATGACGATTTTTCATGATCCAGTTATGTTCAGTCAACCAATCACTTCTTTTGTAGAGGAGTCTCCTCCAAAGAATAACTTTATTACAAAAATCATTCCTACAAGACAGAGTCAAAATAGAGTCCAATTGACTAAGGATTTATTATTACGAGAAGTTGATCGTCCATGAGATGGGGCGTAGCGCATAGCGAGATGATAGTGAGTATTATTTTTTTGGGACAACAGATTCTATAACGGCATAGGTAGCATCTTTTCATTCTGGTATACGTATACTTACAGTATCTCAGACATCACAATGATGAAATGTAACGGCTGCGAGAAGGACATTATAGGTTTTTGTATCTGTGGTAATAGAGTATTTCTCTCAATTTTTCGTTACAATTCCAACTTTACTCTCATAAGGGATTTCTCCTATGATTTTATAGAGTATTTTCCCATTCGTTTGAACTATTGCCTTGAGTTTACTTCCTTGAACGAGAAGCGATTTGGATGAATAGTTCTGAGGTACTGGATATATGTTACCATCTGAGCCAAGCATCGAATCACCAGTAAAGACTCATTCTATTATCTTATCATCTCATTGTTGATACGATGAAAGTCCGCTGGTAGAGAGATCAATGTCAGATTCTGTATCTTCGCCAAGAAGTCAGTTGAGTATTTTTTTTGCAGATGAGATCGAGTTTTGTGCTGAGTGAATAAGATCACGAAGGGCTTTTATTTTTTGGTCGTCCATATATTGAAGGAATTAGAGTATAGGTATTGTAAAAAGCTGGATATATTTTATCTATTTGAGTATAGTCTTCTTTTGTTATCTGTCGAGGAGAAAAATCAACGAGGAAGAAAAAGAAATTGACAATTTTAATAGAATTCTATTAAAACTAATCTACTTCTAGTAGAGATTGGTGAGATTTGTAAGTATTTCTAAGATTTTTTCATGATAAAAGAATGATAAAAGCCATCCAATACCAAGAAATGGTCAGAAGGGAACTTGATTTTGTAATGTTTCGGATCTTCATTTTATTGCTAAATAGAGTATACCGAAGATACTTCCAAGTATATACGCAAAACCGAAATTTACTATGCCGTGGACGGTTCAGAGCGTCAGTCATATAAAGAGTGCTATACGAAGATCGCCTCCGCCTACCCATGTTGGTATTTCTTCAGTGGATACTTCCTCTTGCTTCCTTCTCGATGAAAAGAGTAACATAATCGGAAACAGAAAATATGACCCAAGTAGCTCTAATAAATCACGTATTCTTCATTTTCGCAAAAGGTACCATCCACCAGGGATAAGTATTTGCAAGTATAAGAAACTATAAAGAATAGTTGCTCACACTATATGATCAAGAACAAATTCAATAATACCTCCTGTATAAGTACTACGGTCAAAAAATATATTTTCTAGAGGCGTATAAAAAATGCTTATTACAAGAAGAAGAAGGTATCCATAGATTCCGGGAATCATGATTTGATCAGGAATCTCCATATATCGGAGATCGTAGAGAATATATACTCCTGTTATAAAACCAAGGAGGAGTATTAATATATGAGCAGCGGAGAAAAATATCCCTCAGTTCGTAAGATATACATAAGAAATAATGACGAATATGATCCCGAGTGTTAATTCTGCAAGAGGATAGAATAATGGGATTTTATGGTGACAATGCTTACATTTTCATCGTTGAAATACATAAGAGAGGATTGGTATAAGCTCAAAAGCTCAAAGGATATGCCTGCATTTTGGGCACTCGCTTCGTCCGAGAAGAATGCCTCATTTTTCATTATGCCACCTATCGACGAGTACAGTCGATAGGCTTCAAAAAAGGAGACCAAATATAAATAGGATAATAAGTGAGGTGATCATGCTAGTTACGATAATTATAGGTATGACGGGCTTCAAGAATACTCGAACGAATAATGGTGTACTCGACTGAAGATAGAGTATTTTCTCATAACATACTTTTCATACTTCAAGAGAGAGTATCCTTATAAAACTTTAAAAGTATTGGATTCTTTGAATAGTAAGAATTATCAAGATATCCAAGATTTTTCATGATCCTTGCTTGCATACAGGTTATAAAGTATACTTTTCATACTATCGAATCTATCGTATGCAAGAAACATACCAGATCTTTATAAAGCCCCAGGTGTTCGACTCAATCAGGAAGACTCATATAAAGCATCTGAAAAAGATAGAGATACTCACTTAATTCTTCATATGACCAACCAGAATGAGAGGGGGTTTTTTGTATATCGATTTTTTTGAGCTGATTTTGTCAAGAAGCTCTTTCGATAAGAACCTCTACAGTACTTCATATATCTCATCATTGATGTCATTTTTCCCAAGCAGTAATCTTTCAGAAGTCATGCGAAAACAGTACTGTACGTACTTGATTATCACGTATGATTTGTCGGTACAGGATGATTGCTTGAACTCTGTACACAGTATATTATGGTCTGACAAGTATATTATTATCTACAAATTCAAATACGAGATCATAGACGCCCTTTGCAGTAAGAACGTATATAAGACCATCTCGAGCAACAGCTATGTCTCGAATTTCCTCAGATGTAGAAAGCTCTATTTGGGCTATATATGTCCATGATTTTACATCTTGAAATCGCTTGGAATCTGGCAAAAATATCCATACTCGGTTTCCGTCGAGTATATAAATATAGTTCAATTCTGAGCGTACTATAATTTTTGTAGAATTGAGATTTTTCCCGATAGTATATTCTCCAGGTATTTTATTGAGCAATATTCATGTTTGAGTTCCATTGGATCCAACAAGACGGATAATTTTTTGATCATTTTTTATGATATAGAATCCCCCGTCAATACCTACATCAAGTATTTCAGGATTCGGTGCTGAAAGTACAGAAGATTTTGCAGAAAAGCCATTAAGTCAAGGTTTATGCTTATATATTTGTCCGTCTTTCTTTGTCCAAAGGTAGATATTTCCATTAAAGGTATTGATGCTATCAGCTTTTTCCCATCAGTCTTGACCGTTCACATTGATATATGATATCTCTGCACTTTTTCTTGAAGCAATTATATGATTTGACTCGGTAAGTATATAGAAATTTCCATCTTCTAAGAGAGTAGAATCTCGTGCTACTTCACCAGAAGGATACGGTTTTATTTTGGGAGTGGTGTCGCCGATAGCATAATCAGTAATTGCTCACTGAGTTCAAATTATAAGAAGTTTTTTTTCATACTCATAAATATTGAGAGGAATATTTGTTCCGAGAGTATCTAGAGGAACTAGAGAGGTTTTACGGGATAAGTCTACTGATTTAATATCATAAATTTCTTGCTTCATCGCTTCTATTTTATTACGAAGCTCCTGAACATCTTTTGTGTAGAGTTGTTTGGCATCGAGTTCTGCAAGGATTTTTTCGGCATCTTTTATGATTTTATCGAATGCAGCGGGATTAGAGACGAGCTTTTGGCTTGATTCTATGAGGGTATTTGCTTCTATGATTTGATTTTTTGTATCTTTCGTTTGGGAGCTTGTGATACTAAAAAGAGCACTTATGAGGTATGATACGAGTCAGAAAAATATGACGATTCAAGTAATAAAAAAAACAGTGAGAAGAATGCTTTGCTTCTCTTCAAAAAATCATAAAGATGACTCCTTAAGTTCACGAAACTTATTACTATGAGATATTCTATTGAATATTTTTGTGATTTTTTGTCATGCCTGATCGAAACTTTCATTTTTTATGAGGCGAGATTTACCTCTTGTTGGTACTGATTGTGATCTGCGTATACGTACCAAATGTACAGTTTCTTGTACTTCTCTTGCAAGAATTTCTTTTGTCATTTCAGTAAATGTAGCGCTTTCTGTGAGAGCACAATCACTATAAAAGCTATCTCAGAGTATACCTTCAAGACCTTTTGATATAATAAATACACTACTATTTGGTGGAATATCTCCACTCGATATGAGCTCAAATCTATGGTGGCCATGAGTATCTTCATGGATATTCGTTGCTATTGCATCAGATTCTTGGAGGATAACTTCGGATTCCCCGATACTTGACACCATAAGATGGCCATCTCTTTCTACAGCAAGTATGATTTTTACAGTTTCTTCATCTGCATTTGCAAGATTTGTAAGAAAATGATTATATTTTTCTGTGACAAATGAAAAATCAGAGTCTTCTTCACCATATTTCCATCAGGTAGAAGATATAGTTTCGAGGAGGTGATCCTCTACTACGCTTGTCACACTTTCTCGTGATGATCCTATGATGCAGATAATCGTAATATCAGACTGAGGATGGAGTACATGCGAACGAAGAGATACACTTGTTTCCGGATGCTGATAACGTATTATGTCAGTCGTTATAAGAGAAGCCACTTTTATATATCTTAGATCGAAAAATAAAGAAAATTCGATTTTATATCGAATCCAACATATTTATCATCGTTCCAGCTTCTTCTTTCGAGGTATCTTGTTTTTCTTGTTCTTGGACTTTATCCCTGGCTTTTTGTGACTGAAGAGATTGCCACTGTATGAGGTGTTTTTCGTTAAGGGTCTTGATTTCTTCCTGATACTTCATATTGAGTTCTTCCAGTTGTCGACGTTCAGTCATGAGTATATTGAAGAGACGATCTATCTGTTCATCGGTCATGGAAGGAAGAATATCAAACCAATATTGTTTCTCATTATTATCTATAGATTCACTTTGGAGTACGAGCTCGATGAGCTCAGGATATTTTATTTGAATTTCATCGAGTATTGTGAATGTGAAGTCATTTTGAGTGATCTGAGTCATAAAATTATGAATACGTAAAAGGACAATATAAAATCTATGAAATTGTATAGAATTTTGATTTTTATGCAAATCAAAGATTGGTGATTCAAGAGGTCGCTCCTCTATTTTATATTCTCACTATTTCTCTTCATGTGCAAGGGATAATCATGTCAAAAATCTTCTATTCCTCGTATTTCCCATCGGATTATGATATTATTTTTTTATGTGATATCGATCTTTTCTCATCTCGTGAGCAGTTTTCCTTGCTCTCTCACCACTGATTGTTATTGGTATTGATCCAACAACATCAGGACGTATTATCGACAATTTCAAACGTGAACAATACGCGATTCTCTTCGAGAATGTCCCATTTGATCAAAGTGGGGCAACAGAAATATATGAAAAAGAATATATCCTTAATGGTTTAGAGTGACTTCGTAAGCGACTTGAAGCGACTACGAAAGTATACCAAGAAAAGAAATCTGCTACAACTGATAAAAAAACTTCGCTCGAAGAGGCAATTATTCGATTGGAAAATAGTATTGCTGATACGGCTGCAGATGCATATAAGACAGAGCAATCAATGCAAGAAAAAAATAATCGTATAGAAGAATATCAGACACTTGCTATCGATCTTTCCGTACGTATTAAAAAAAATCGAGCAACGATACTGACATATCTGGCCAATATTTATTCACAAAGTACTCTTATCTTTGATGAACAAAATAGCATCAATATTTTTCAGACACTCATCATGACAGATTCTCAAAGTGATGAAATATCAACAGATATTGTCTATAAGTCTCTTGTGAGTATCCTTGGGCAAAAATTTATCGAGGATTATAGAAGTCTTATGAAGGAGTACAATCGTATCCAAATCCGTGTGAGAGATGAGGTAGCACTTCTGGAAGCTGATAAGAAGATACTTGAACGGCAAAAAGCAACTCTCCTATCTCAGCGTGACTACAGGGAACAGCTTCTCGAAGCAACTAAGTGACAAGAGCAACTCTATGCACAGTATATCGACGCCCAAGTTCAAACTCAAAAACAAGTAGAAGAAGCATGGAAAAATGCATCGAAGCAATATATCGTATCGATCGAAACGCTTCTTGAGAAAAATGGCTGTAATAAAGGGAAAAAAACAGGAAAAGATATAGAAAAATGTAGTAATATCCTCTCATTTTATAGAAATGAACGAGCACTAAAAGAAATCGACGTAGCAACATGATCTACAAATATTATGTCTTGGCCTATACGTACTCCTAAGAGTATATCTGCATTTTTCAAAGATACCTCGTATTTCAGAGCGGTATGATCTCAACATGATGCTATGGATATACCAGCATCACAGTGATCAGAAGTTCTTGCTACTATGGATGGCTATGTACACTATATACTACCACCAGTATCTGGAGGATATTCATATCTTGTATTGAAACATCCAGGTGGATATATGACAGTTTATGGTCATCTTTCGGAAATATCAGTATTTCCATATCAATTCGTAAAAAAATGAGATGTCATAGCGCGATCTGGAGGTGCTCCTGGTACTCCATGAGCTGGTCCCATGACGACATGAGCACATCTTCATCTAGAGGTATGGAAAGATAGAGAAAGTATCGATCCACTGCGAGTACTCAATACTTCGATCCTTGATTATTCGAATCTTCCTTCACGATACCAAGATAAATTTATTGCTGATATCATCGAACGTGTCGGATCAGGTGTCGATATCTCAGAGTATGATCGGAGATTTATCATAAAATGAGAGACGGAAGAAGCTCGTCAAAAGTATCTTCTGCGTACCTATGCAACTCGTGATTTCCAAAACTGGGATATATGGACTGATACAGCTCTCGATGCACGGATAGATCCAAGTTTTATCATGTGTGTCGGACTTGCAGAAACAACACTCGGGAATTATCTCAAAACACCATATAATATCGGAAATGTAGGAAACACTGATAGTGGTGATACGACTTCTTTTTCTTCGCCAAAAGAGGGTATTGCTTGGATGGCATCGACATTTAATAATCGATATCTTTCACAGTATAATTATGTGAGTGAGCTCTCTCGATGGTGAAACTCAGAAGGAGTTATCTATGCTTCGAGTAATGCGAATTGGCATAATAATATTATCCGATGTATCTCATCCTTGAAGTGACGATTTGTAGAAGATAAATATAATTTCCGAATAAAAAGTGAGCCAATTACTCTTTAGAAATAAGAATAAAGATGAATTCTTATATTGATCATTTATAAATTTATGTGAATAAATAGTTCTTTTTGGTATAGAAAACAAGACTCTCATCTGTACACATCTTTTATACGATACGTCTAGAGTTTTTTCTTATAGAAGCCTTGATAAAGCGCACTGCGTTTATATAATGTCGATATCTTTTTCTTTTCTTCATGCTGAAGGCACCTCGACTTCTGCTTCCCGTTTTTCTTATCCTAGTGATTACTGGGCTTTTTTATATGCTTTGGGCTTCTGATGAAGCTATCCTTTCTAAGAATTTTGGAGAACTTCATACGACAGGAAGTTTCCATACATGAGGAAATGCAGGAATCATATCTTTCGATGATACTCCCTATGGATATTCTGGAGCACAGATCGTATGATATGGTACGACAGAAGTCACATTGACGGGTATGTTTTGGATGCAGACAACAGGATGGACGACATTCTCAGAGAGTATGGTCACGCTGATACCTCCAACATCATGAGATAATATCCGAGATCCATGGTATCTCTCTGGATATGCATGGAGCCCCAATGCTGGGTGGATCGCCCTTAATCATGGTGAATCAAATGTTTCTGGTGTCATATTTATGCCTAATATCAGTCAACTTGTATGATATGGATATAGTCCAAATCTGGGCTGGATACCTTTCGGAGAAATTTCTGGATCAGGTATCGTCGTAGATATGAGCGATGGGTTTATATGAAAAGTATCTATCGATGGAGCTATAGGATGATCCAAGACATTTAATGTTCTTTATAATGTAGGAGGATCATTTAATAGTGTTTCTATGACAGCATTTGTGAATGTTGTCCGTAAAAATATCACGATACTTCTTCGAAATGTAGGATGAAAAATCAATACCGATTTCACAGGAGCCTGAGCGCAATCATTTAATAAGTCGATGATATTTCGAATAGAAGATAATGCATCTTCAGTATTCTTAAAATATTCTGATATCAAAAATTCTTTTGATTTTGATCTTTCACGAAGCCTGATCGTCATAGGAGCTGATGTCTATATCGATACTGATGTCATAAATATACTCTCGCAGCCTCGAGCTATCATAGCAATTAAGAACGATAAAGGTGAGTGATGAAATATTTATATAAACGGTTCAGTAAAGAAAATAGAATCTATCCTTTTTTCAGAGGGTTCAATCATATCTTGAGCTGAATTTCTCACAGGGACACTCTCCCCATATTATACATCGAAGGCTTCGGTATTTCTCGATATTCCTCGAAATCAGCTCTATATAAAGTGATCTATCTGAGGATTCAATACGATAGGATGAAGCTCAAAGGATGATGGAGCTGTATGTCCCTATCTCAGAGAGAGTACAACCCTCTGTAGTTATGATAATGCCATCAAATATGATTGGAATTACTTTCGTATATATAATGGAGCGCCAGCACGTCGTGCCTATATAAATGATTCAAAGGATCAATTTTCTGTTATCATAGAATATGATGCTCGCATCATCCAAGATCCTCCCCCTGGACTTGAGACTATCAATTAATAGTTCACTGAAATTTTCTCTCATACTCTTTATCTTCCTCTTATGTCTCTCTCACGTATATCGCTCATCATTGCTCTACTCTCCTTCAGTATAGCGTCATCTGTATGAGCAGTCAGCTATCCTTCATCGGGCCCTGCGGGGAGCTACTCAGGATGAAGTTTTGGAACATACTTCCAGAACTTGATCACGAATCCTTGTTCTCCATGACAAGTGATGACGAGCTTCAGTACAGGAAGTTCTGACTATGGGAGACCCAATTGTGTATTTGCTTCACTTCCGCCATGATCATTTGGTGATACAGCATATTATAATGGAGTTTCATGGGTAGCGAATAATATCATCTACAATGATGCGGTCAATGTCGGTATCGGACTCGGAGGTATCGCACCACAAGCAAAACTCGAAGTTGGATGAGGAGTCAAGATTGCTGATGATGCCGCTGTCTGTGTCCCTTCTAAGGCTGGAACTATACGTTATAACGGTACCAATATCCAGTATTGTAACGGTGCAACTTGGTGATCGCTCGGATGAGGAGGATGGGCACTTACAGGAAACGCTGGAACAAATTCAGGTACAAATTTTCTCGGTACGACTGATAATCAGCCACTTATTGTGAGCACCAATGGTATACCAAAATTAACTATATATACATGAACTACGAATAATGCGATAGCTGCTTTCACGGGATGAGATTTGGGCATAGGCTCAATCCTTCTCGGAAAAAGGAATCAAACGAGTAGTACAAATATCTTATTATGAGAAGCTAATTTTCTGTTTGTTACGAATACGGGATCTACAGGAAATATAGGAATCTGATCAGCGGCATTAGTGGGTTCATTTGCAAGTATAGGCAATAATAATATTGCAATAGGTGGTAATGCTATGCAAAGTATTAATTTGGCATATAGTAATATAGGTATCGGAAGCTATGCGTTAAGCCAAGTAGGTGCTTGATCCTATAATACCGCAATGGGGTCAATGGCACTTTCGACCACATCTGGAACTTGAAATATAGGTATAGGACAGGATGCAGGAAGGACTATATATGGATGATCCTATAATACTATAGTTTGAAATCAAGCATGAGCATGAGCATTTGTTGTAAATTCAGATTCTAACAATACGCTTTATGGCGCTTTTGCCGGAACAAACCTCACGACTGGATCTAATAATATTTTGATATGATTTCGATGATGAGAATCCCTGAATGGATGAAATAAAAATATAGTTATCGGTTACGATATTGATACATCGGCTTCTTCGGTTTCTAATACTCTAAATATCGGAAATATCATATATGGTACAGGTATCGATGGGGTAAATACTACTCTATCTACCGGTAATATCGGTATCTGAGTATCTAACCCAGGGGCAAAACTCGAAGTTGCATGAGGCATTAAGATTGCTGATGATGGAGCTACTTGTGATGCTTCTAAAGCAGGAACTCTCCGATACAATGGTACGAATGTCCAATACTGTAATGGAACAACTTGGGGATCTCTCGGATGAAGTGGATGGTGACTGCTTGGAAATGCTGGAACCAATCCTGCTACGAACTTCGTGGGTACCACTGATGCACAGAACTTCGTCACTCGTACTAATAATATCGTGAGAATGACGACTCTCTCAGCAATGTCGGCATCAGGAATTCTCTATCAGATGAATGGAGGTGATGCAGTTATCAATGATACCACTATAGGAAGATGAAGTGGATCTTTAGAATATAATACGGCTCTCGGATATCAAGCTCTTCGTGCAGTTACTACAGGAAATGCTAATACCGCTCATGGATACTGGGCTCTTCAGTGAAATACTACGTGAGGCGCTAACACTGCTAATGGATACTCAGCACTCTATGGTAATACTACAGGAACTGCTAACGTTGCGGTGGGTCATAGTTCACTACAGTTTAATAATACTGGATCATTTAATACTGCTTATTGATTTGAGTCTTTAAGATTTAATAATGGAAACTATAATGTTTCTATGTGATCACAGTCGCTTTGGTCCAATGGAATATGATCTTCGAATGTCGGTATTGGCGGAAATTCTCTCTATTACAATACATTAGGATCCTCTAATGTAGCTATTGGAGGTAGCTCTCTCTATTTTAATAGTACTGGTTCATGAAATGTTGCTATTGGTCCTGAGTCCCTCTTCTCTGCTACTTGAGTTTCTTTCCAGACAGCAGTAGGATATCAGGCACTTCGAAATAACGTCTGAGGGACATCTACAAACCCAAATATAGCTATCTGATATCAGGCTCTTTATGGAGGAAGCGGTACAGTAAATGCTAACACTGCAAATAATAATGTCGCAATCGGATATCAGTCTCAGTATGGTACTACTGGTACTCCTTCGACGGGAATTATGAATACAGCAGTCGGAAACCTCTCCCTTTCGAAGAATACCAGTGGATACTTCAATAATGCTCTCTGATATAATACACTGAATACAAATACATCAGGATTTAGTAATACGGCTCTCGGGCATATGGCAATGGCGGGTAACACTACATGATACAATAATAATGCAATTTGAAGCTTTTCACTTTACCTTAATAATACGGGATTAGGGAATAATGCCCTAGGAATTGCATCACTCTATTCGAATACTATAGGAAATAATAACTCCGCAAATTGAGTAATGGCATTATACTCAAACACTATATGAAGTAATAATATCGCAAATGGAACAAATGCTCTTTACTCGAATACTACAGGAAGTAATCATGTAGCGATCGGTGTACAAGCAGCATCAAATATCAATGCAATTGGAGGTATAAATCCAAATATCGCTATAGGATATCAAGCCCTCTTTGGTGGATCGGTGATAGCAAGCAATAATACTGCTTATGATAATGTGGCAGTAGGATATCAGGCGCTTATAGGTACTTCAGGAACTCCATCTACAGGATATCAAAATGTCGCTGTCGGAAATCAGTCCCTCTTGAAGACGACTTCGTGAAATCGGAATGTCGCTGTCGGACAAGAGTCTTTAAGAGAAAACACAAGTGGGAGTATGAATACTGCAGTTGGTCTCAATGCGCTCATCATTAATCAAGATGGTTCGAATAATGTCGCAGTAGGATATGCTCTGGCAAGCAATATCTCAGGATGGCAAAATATCGGTGTCGGTAATTATGCGCTCGGAAATACGACAGCATCACAAAATATCGGTGTCGGTGATGGTGCTGGATATAGGAATACGAGTGGACAGTGAAATGCGGTATTGGGACACTATGCACTCTACAATAGCATAGCGAGTTCTGATAATGTCGCTGTGGGAAGGCAGGCAGGAGAATTTATACAAGCGTTGACTCCTAATGTGATCGTCTGAGCCCTTGCTCTTCGTGGTGGTGATAGTGTGACTCCTGCGAATAATACAGCTTATGACAATGTAGCAATGTGATACCAAGCCCTCTATGGTACTACAGGTACACCTTCTACAGGTTACCAAAATACTGCTGTGGGAAATCAAACCCTACGATTCAATACAAGTGGACAAAAAAACGTTGCAGTCTGATATCAAACATTGTTCGTTAATACTACTGGTATCCAGAATACTGCCATCTGAACACAAGCACTCCCGGCAAATATCTCCTGATGGAATAATAGCGCTGTAGGATATACAGCCCTTAATTCGAATACTACAGGAAATAATAATAATGCAGTGGGAAAATCTGCGCTACAAAATAATACTTCCGGATCAAGTAATACCGCACTCGGTGATGGTGCAGGACTAAGTAATACTATCTGAAATAATAATACTGCTCTCTGAGCCAATGCACTACAATCGAATACAGGTGGATCAAGTAATACAGCTATCTGATATAATGCGAATGTTTCTGTAGGAAATCTCACCAATGCTACGGCTATCGGTGCAAATGCTGTAGTTTCTGAATCAAATGCAATCGTCCTCGGAAATAGTGCTAATGTCGGTATCGGTAAATCTTCAGGACTATATGAGAAGCTCACTGTTGCAGGAAATATCGAGGCAGGTGCCCTAGGTACTTGAGATGGTCGAGTGAGGCTCTGAGGACTCGGTACTACTCCTAAGATAGATATTATGGAGGCAAGCTGGTCTATTATACCTTCATATATAAATTTTTGGCAGTACTCTACCTCTGGACCATTTAATACGAAGGCTCGTATCGGGTATATAGCAGAATCGCTCACTCCATGATCTGAAAATACTGATCTCTTTCTTCAGACTATGTCGAGTGGGGCTATGACATCGCACTTATATATAAAAGGAAATGGAGGAAATGTCGGTATCGGTACTTCTACTCCTGCGACAAAACTCGAAGTGGTTGCAACTGATGCAAAACTTAGACTGAACTCAGGAAATGCCTCAACATGGGATATTTCTACCAATAATGTAGTAAGTAAGGATCTAATAATCACTTCACCTATACTCACAGGAAGTGTCGTATTCTCTGGAACACAAGTTGGTATAGGGGTTACTCCACCTGCATGGCTATGAGCTGATGGACTCATCGTGAATTGACAGATTTTTGCTGGATTAGGATATATTGCTTGATCTACTTATGGATTCGGACAGAGCTCTGTACGTATGACAGCAAACTCAGTGAGTTCACCTGCAGATTACTGGCTTCTGACGACGAACTTCATAGAAAGGATGAGGATGGATGGATCTGGAAATCTCGGTATCGGTACGATCAGTCCATGAGCAAAACTCGAAGTCGCAGGACAAGTCAAAATTACATGAGGTACTCCAGGTGCTGGGAAAGTCCTCACATCTGATGCTACAGGACTTGCCACATGGCAGACTCCTGTGACAGGAAGCGGAGGAAGTGGTCTCGGCTGGTCTCTCACAGGAAATACTGCGACCAATCCTGTGACTGACTTCATCGGTACGACGGATGATCAGGATTTTATAATCAAGAGAAACAATGTTCGAGTATGATATTTCTGAACGGGTGGGAAGCTTGGAGTGTGAGAAAATACTCTTATCGCAAATACAACCGGGATTAGTAACGTTGCAATATGAAGCGGAGCATTAAGTATGAATACGACCTGAGACAATAATACAGCGGTATGATTTAATGCAGGGAGAGTAAATACTACTGGGAAGCAAAATTCCTTCTTTTGAGAAAGAGCATGAGAAAACAATTTATGATCATGGAATTCTTTTTTCTGACAATCTGCTGGTACACAAAATACGACGGGATTCTCTAATACATTTATAGGGAGAAATACATGAGAATTTAATACATTATGAAGCAATAATAGTGCTTTATGACGACTAGCGCTTTATTCTAACTCCACTGGTTCTGGTAATGTCGCTCTTGGTAGCGAAGCTCTCTACTCTGCTACCGGAGTCTCCTTCCAGACCGCAGTCGGGTACCAAGCACTGCGAAATAATACTACTGGATATGAAAACTCAGCATTCGGAAATCAAGCACTCAAGTCAAATACAACTGGATATTACAATGTTGCTGAAGGAAACGGTGCTCTACAGTCTAACACTATTGGAAGCTCAAATACTGCGAATGGATACCTGAGCCTCTACTCCAACACCACGGCAAATTATAATACCGCGAATGGATCACTAGCTCTCTATCTTAATACTACGGGATGATGAAATACTGCCAACTGATCCTATAGTCTTCAAAATAATATAAGCGGAGATCAGAACACTGCGAATGGATATTTCCCAATGTTTTCTAATACCACGGGATCCCGTAATATCGCGATGGGATCCCAGACCCTCTTCTCCAATATTACAGGCTCCGGTAACGTCGCCATCGGTACTGAAGCCCTCTACACTGCTACTGGTGTCTCCTTCCAGACTGCAGTCGGGAATCAGGCACTCAGAAACAATACGACCGGAACTACGAATGTGGCTTATGGAAACCAGTCTCTATTTTCGAATAGTACCGGTTCCAGCAATGTAGCCCTCTGAAATGCTACTCTCTATAATAATAATTGAGGTGGTAATACAGCCGTAGGAAGCAGTGCTTTATTTCGAAATTCTGGACCTGGATGAGCTTTACCTATTATATCTCCATTGAGATCTGATCTTTCTTCTTATAATGTAGCTCTGGGAGCAAATTCTCTTTTCTTTAGTCTCACTTGATCTTATAACGTAGCTCTTTGATTCCAAGCACTTGAAAGAAATATTTCTGGGTCTGGAAATGTGGCGATAGGTACAAGGACCCTTCACTCTGGTGATGGTAGTTACAATACGGCAATCTGACATCTCGCAACCACGAGCGTGGCTAATCTCACGAACGCGACCGTCATCGGAGCCTATGCTTCGGTCTCTGCTTCGAACTCTCTCATTCTCGGAAGTGGAGCGAATGTCGGTATCGGTACTTCCGCACCATGAGCAAAACTCGAAGTTGTAGGTCAGGTGAAGATCGTCGATGGTACTCAGTGAGCTGGGAAAGTCCTCACTTCAGATGCTACAGGTCTCGCGAGCTGGCAAGTAGCGAGTGGTGGTGGAAGTGGCTGTATACCGAGCGGGACTGGAGCAGAGAATACTTGTGCTGGATCATGAGCTCTCCAGCTCAATACGAGCGGAGGATTTAATGCAGCATTTGGTGAAAGTGCACTATGAAATAATACTTCATGATATATTAATACGGCAATTTGACATCTTGCATTACGAGATATGACAGTAGGTGATTCTAATACCGCAGTAGGTGCAGGATCTATGAAGCTAAATATTTCTTGAACAAATAATACGGCTCTCTGATCAAATTCATTCCATAATCATAATTCTGGTGACAAAAATACAGCAATTGGTGAATACTCACTCCATAATCTTGTAAATGGTGATGCGAATATTGCTCTCGGTAGTGCCGCACTTTATACGTTATCTTCAGGATCGAATAACGTTGTTTTGTGAACAAATTCTACTTTACCAGCATGATCGAGTAATATTATCATTGGAAATAACTTAAGTTTAGCATCTTGATCAGTTAATCAGCTCAATATCGGAAACTGGATCTATGGAAATAATGGAAATATCGGTATCGGTACTTCTGCTCCATCTCAGAAACTCGAAGTCTCCGGGAATGTCCTCGCTACATCGTACCTCACTTCTTCAGATAGAAATCTCAAGTCAGATATACTTCCACTCGATAGTTCACTTGCGAAGATACTCTCTCTCCATGGTTATAGCTTCCGTTGGAAGGCGAGTGGTCAAGATGATATCGGTATCATTGCCCAAGAAGTCGAGGCAGTCTATCCAGATATCGTCCATACAGACCCAAAGTCATGATACAAGTCTGTCGAATATGCGAATCTCATCGCTCCGATGATCGAGGCTATGCGAGAACAACAGGCAACTATAGACAAACAACAGAAAGAAATCGATGAACTCCGTGCCGCTGTCGAAGAAATCCGCTCATCTCTTACACGTTAATCATCCATCCTTCTAATTTTTCCTTCCTATGTCTGCTAAAATTTCATCTGCTCTTGCTATAGTCATCCTGATTTCAGGATTGGTCTCATGAACAACAACGATGTTCGCCATATCTTCATTCAGTGGTGATACGATATGAACGACCACTTCCACTGATTTTATATTTAATGCTGATAATGTAGAGTCCTTCAGGATTACATCTGTAGGCAATTTCCAATGACTTGGTGCCTCTTCTCTCGGCTCAAAGACGTGAAGTCTTGCTATAGGTGAAGATGCATGAATAAATATGACCTGATTTAGAAATGTGGCAATTGGGTGAGGAAGTGCTGGAAATAATGCTCAATGAAGCTATAATACAGCAATTTGAGGAAAAGAGGTTTGATGGTTTATGTTAGGAGTTTTCCCTGAAAATAAATATAATACCGCTCTCGGATGAGAAAGGACAGCACGTATGATGTTCGGTTCTTATAATACGGCACTTTGATGAGGATATGTCTGACATGTAATGGCAGGAGATCATAACACAGCAGTCTGATGAGCTAGTGCAGGTACAACTATGTCAGGATCTTATAATACGGCGATCGGATGACAATCTGCTGGTGTAAGAACAGAGGGTACCTATAATCTTGCTCTATGATGAATGAATGCAGGAAATTTTATGGCAGGAAACTATAATATAGCTCTCGGTAGCTATGCTGGGAACAATATGACAAGTGGTGATAATAATGTCTATATATGATCTTATGCTATAGGAAATCTCGGACAAAATAATCAATTCTCTCTCGGGAATGTCATCTATGGATCAGGGATGGGACTCAGTGGTGCGACGAATGGTACAGTATGAATCGGTACTTCTACAGGTACAGCGAAGCTCACGGTCGCAGGTCAAGTGGCCATCACTGGTGGCTCTCCATGATTTGGGAAGGTCCTCACGTCAGATGCGAGTGGTCTTGCCACATGGCAGACTCCAGCTACAGCAAGTGGAGGAAGTGGTCTCGGCTGGTTTCTCACTGGTAATACTTCTACCAATCCTGCAACGGACTTTATCGGTACGACAGATTCACAGAACTTCATCATCCGTACTAATAATACAGCCCGAATGACGACACTCGCTACCTCTACAGCATCAGGAGTCCTCTATTTTATGGATGGAGGAGATGCTGTCATCAATGGAATTACTATAGGAAAAGGGAGTGGTGCCGTATCTTTCAATACAGCATTAGGTGCTCTAACCTTAGCAGATATAACTACGGGTAATGCGAATACTGCCGTAGGACATAATGGACTCAATGATTTAACAACGTGAAGTTATAATACTTCTGTATGAGGTGGAGTTTTGACGCAAGTTACTACGGGTAATTATAATACTGCACTCGGATTCACAAGTCAGAATAATAATCTTACAGGTTCTTATAATACTTCATACTGAGCACGATCATTGAATCTGAATCAGTCAGGTATAAATAACTCAATAGTATGATATCGTGCTTGATTTAGTCTTACCTCTTCCAATAATACACTTCTCTGATATCAAGCTGCAGATTCTCTTACTACAGGTGCTAATAATATTGTCCTTGGATATGATATAGATACTCCGACGCCGACGAGTAATAATACTCTCAATATTGGAAATATTATTTTCTGAAATAATGTAGATGGTATTAATACTACACTTTCTACAGGTAATATTGGTATCGGGATATCTTCTCCATGAGCAAAACTCGATATCGCGGGGAATATCAAGATCGTCGATGGTACTCAGTGAGCTGGGAAAGTCCTCACATCTGATGCGAGTGGTCTCGCAAGTTGGCAGACTCCGAGTGGAGGAGGTGGTGGATCTGCCGGCTGGTCTCTCACAGGAAATACTGCTACCAATCCTGCTACTGACTTCATCGGTACGACGGATTTACAAAATCTCAACTTTAGGACGAATAATGTAGTAAGAATGACGATAAATTCTTGAGCTGTCTCGAATAATATAGTCGTTATCAGCGGTGGAAATGCTCTCATAAACTGACTCACTATAGGACGATGAGGATGAACCAATGGAAGTAATACTGCATTATGAGCATGAGCCCTTGCAAGTAGTACATCTGTTCCTCTTTCTCTCCTCTGAATCGATAACGTTGCTGTAGGAGGAGCTGCACTCAATAAGCTGACTGATGGTGGTGGAAATACCGCAGTGGGAAGACTCGCTATGTTTAATACTGTTTTATGAAACTATAATACTTCCTTAGGGTACTATGCTCTTAGCTCGAATACAGGTGGATCAAATAATATTGCAATAGGAGCAAATGCTCTTAATTATAATACTATATGAAACAATAATGTCGCTATAGGAAATTGAGCATCTTTTAATATTATCAGTAGTAATACCCAGCCGAATATCAGCGTATGAGGATGAGCTCTTGCATGATGAGATCAAACTACCAGAACAAATAACACTGCATATGATAATGTCGCTATTGGTTATCAGGCTATAGGCGGTACTCTGGGTACACCTTCTACAGGCTACGTAAATGTTGCATTATGAAATGGAGCCCTAAGAAGCAATACATCATGATCTCATAATACTGCGAATGGAAATTATGCACTTTATTCAAATACGGTAGGATGGTATAATACAGCAATATGAACAAATGCACTGTATCTGAATAATGGTTACTACAATACTGCAAACTGACACTCAGCACTCTACGCTAATACGAGTTGAAATAGAAATACGGCACAATGATATCAATCAAACGTTAATAATACAGCAGGAAATGATAATACTTCAGTCGGATATCAAGCACTTCTCGTTAATTTTAGTGGTGTAGGGAATGTCGCCATTGGTTCTGAAGCTCTTCTGAATGCAAGTAATACAAGCTACCAAACGGCAGTGTGATTCCAAGCACTTACGAATGTTACATCAGGAGCACAGAATATTGCTATCTGATACCGGGCAGGATCTGGTATTACTACGGGATCAAATAATATTGCTATAGGAACGAATGCTCAAGTGGTATCAGCAACTGGATCAAATCAGCTCAATATCGGAAGCTGGATATATGGTATCAGTGGAAATATTGGTATCGGTACATCTACCCCATCTGAAGCCCTCACTGTCTCAGGAAATGTCCTTGCCAATGCGTATCTCTATGTATCTGATGCTCGTATGAAACAAGACGTGACAGGTATCGAAAATGCCGATGATATCCTCATGAAACTTCAGGGGGTACGATTCGTCTGGAAGGCAGATGGTCGTGCTGATATAGGGTTCATCGCTCAGGAAGTAGAAAAAATATTACCAGACCTTGTCCACACAGATACTGCTGGTATGAAAAGTGTCGAGTATGGAAATATCATCCCAGTACTTGTCGAAGGATATAAGTCAGAAAAAGCTCGTGCCGATGCTCTCGAAGCTCGACTCGATGCTCTCGAAGCTCGACTCCAATCTCTTGAATCTGCTAATAAATAACTAAGCTATGAAAAATAGACATCATGTCATCCACTACGCACTTGTTGTATTTATCTTAGGAGTCCTCGCTCATTATATTATCGTTTTTGCAACAGTTGATGAGCTCAGACCCCTTCATAGTATTACTAATTCGAGTGGGACAACATCAGTCTCATTTCAGTCACTCCAAAATGGGTGGAGGAGTAATGGTATAGAGATATTTGATATCACTACTCCGGAAGCGTGCTATACTATAAATGTGAGTGATACACGAGACTTCTTTATACCTACAAGGACACTCGAGGAATGGACAAGCTTTAAAGCTGCAGGATTAAATACGATAACGCCTTATATCTGTTGATCAACATGTGATATCAATAGTGGTCCTGTGATGGCAGAGGTAGTATGTGGTCCTAAAGAGTATTGTACTCTTGGTCTTAAATGCATACAATATGCGAATGAATGTCAAATGATAGCAGCATGATGAGTACTTAGTTCAAACTGTCAACAACAGTTTTAAATAGAGTTATTTAAATTAAAATCCCACAATTTGTGGGATTTTAATAGATTAGATTTCTGTATGCTTATATTTCTCCTCTAACTTGGCGAGCTCTACTCCTGCTAAGTGCATCTTTTCCATCTCTATACGTACGACCTTTTCTGGAGCATTCGCGACGAAGGCAGTATTTTTGAGTTTTGCTTGTACACTTCGGATATAGTTTTTCTTGTTGTCGATCTCCTTCGAGAGACGATCTCGTTCTTCTTCGAGTTTTTCTGTATCGAGAGCAGCATCGACATAGACTTCTATGCCATCAGTGATACCATAGGCATATCCGATTCACTTGATAGACCGATCTTCGATCGTGAGAGTTGCTATACGAGCAAGTCCTGTGATGAGAAGCATATTTGACTCGACAGATTCTTTGTAGATCTTGGGAACTATGAGTATGACATCTCTCGGTTCTCCTGGTTTGATCCCTGATTCTGCACGGAGATTTCTTATAACGCGGATGATCCCCCATATTCGTGTCATGGCAATCTCACTTTCCTTATCACTTTTGAGATGTGTTTCTATCCAAGTACTGGTTGCGAGTATTTTTCCACCGGTGATATTTCCATAGAGCATCTCCGTGATGTGTGGTGCATAGGGATGGAGGAGCGTAAGTATATCGATGATGCAGAGGGACATGACGTCTTTTCCGAGGGTGCTTCTATCTTTTTCGATCTTATAGGCTTCTATAGCAAAGTCAGCGAATTCATCTCGGATAAAAGAGAGGAGATCTCCACCAGAGAGCGAGAAGCTATAGTCTTCCATTCCATGAGTCATCTTGTCGACGATCCATGCAAGTCGAGAGAGGATCCAAGATTCATAAGGAAGAAGCGTATCTTTTTGTTTCAAAATACGTTTTTCTATCATTTCTCGATCATCACTGATATTACCGACATTCATCCAGGTAAATCGGACGATATTCCAAAATTTATTGAGAAATAGCCCGTACTCTGCTACATTTTTTATAGAGAAATTGAGATTATTTCCTGGAGTATTGCCGAGTACGAGTGAGAGACGAAGTGCATCGACTGAGTACTCATCGATGATCGTGAGGGGATCGATGATCGCTCCAGAACTTTTACTCATCTTTTTTCCGTCTTCATTGAGTACGAGTCCATGGAGATAGATCGTCTTAAAGGGGGTCTCTCCAGTATATTCATATCCCATCAGAAGCATACGTATCACCCAGAAGAAGAGGATATCATATCCTGTTTCGAGGACATTTGCTGGATAGTATTTTCGGAAAAATGTTCCTGGATCTTCGATCGTCCAGTCAAGTACAGAAAATGGCCAGAGACCACTCGAAAACCATGTATCGAGGACGTCCTCATCTCGATAGATATTCTCCTTACCATACTGTGCTTCGAGCGCACTTGGATCACGAGTCACTCCGATGAGTTCCTTCGTTCATTTGTGATAGTATGCAGGTATCTGATGACCCCACCAGAGCTGACGAGAGATACACCAGTCACGAAGATTATAGATCCAATCTTCGAACGTCTTCTCGAAGCGAGATGGGATGATCTCAAATTCATTATTTTCATATCCTTTGATCACTTTTTCTGCTAGGATACTCGCCCGTACGAACCATTGGGTTGATACGACGGATTCGATCCGACACTTACTTCGCTCACAGAATCCGACTTTATGGGTATATGGTTCTATTCGGACGAGATTTCCTTTTGCACGCAGAAGTTCTACGACATTTTCTCTTCATTCTCTATCTGCTTTTTGTCCTGCGAAAGTTCAGGCTTCCTTGTTCATATACCCATTTCGATCGATGACGGTATAGTCACGTCTAAGGTTGTGTCGTTTTGCTGTCTCGAAGTCGCTCGGATCATGTGCAGGAGTGATCTTCACGACCCCAGTTCCGAATTCCATATCTACCATTTCATCAGCGATAATCGGGATTTCTTTATTGACGATCGGAAGTATGACAGAGCGTCCGATGAGTTTCTTGTAGCGCTTATCTTTTGGATGGACCGCGACTGCTTGATCCGCGAGTAGTGTCTCAGGTCGAGTCGTCGCGATGAGTAGTTCTTTATCACTTCCAGCGACGAAATAATTGACATAATACATTTTCTCTTCTACCTCGATATGCTCGACTTCTATATCAGAAATGACTGATTCAAGAGCAGGGGAATAGTTCACCATGTACTCGCCACGGTAGATGAGTCACTTGTTGTAGAGATCTACGAAAATATTTTCTACTAAGAGGTTCGACTTCTCATCGAATGTATAGCGTTCTTTGGACCAATCTACACTCGATCCCATCTTTCTCATCTGATTTTGGATATTCCCTCCATATTCACTCACCCAGTCTTCACATTCTTTCATAAATGTTGCTCTTCCGATTTCTTTTCGAGATGTTCCACGTTTTGCGACACGTGCTTCGACTTTCGCTTGGGTCGATATCCCAGCATGATCGGTTCCTGGGATCCAGAGAGTATTATCTCACTTCATCCGATGATAACGCACCATGATATCTTCGAGGGTAAGCATGAGTGCATGTCCTATATGGAGATTTCCCGTGACATTCGGAGGGGGTATGGGTATATAGAATGTCTTTCCCGTAGTACCTTCTTGGGGTGTATTTATACTATTTCTGTCCCAGAGATCTTGCATCTGTCATTCACAAGATTTTGGATCATATTGTTTTGAGAATTCTGCCATAGCAATGAAAATTTAGAGAATGATAATGAAGAGAGGGGGGGGATATTCCTTAAAAAAATCCTCCCGAAATCGAGAGGTGTGCTTTTATTATAATAGCGCGAATCTCTCGGTAATTAGAGACTATGTACCACCTGGGATGGAAATATTCGAGAACTCATATTTTTGAGTATACGAAAATTCTCAGATTTGCAAAGTATTTTACCGAAATGCTCGAATGATGACAACCCCAATAGTCTTCAAGAGTATAAGGATATCGAGAAGTATAGAATAATTTTCTATATAGTAGATATCATAGGTGACCTCTTCTTCAAAGCTATTTTTTTCTCTTCCTGATACTTGAGCCATGCCCGTTATACCTGGTTTTACAGTAAGGACTTGATAATGGTGCTCGTCATAGAGATCGACTTCTCTGGGCTGGTGCGGTCTCGGTCATACAAGCGACATATTTCCGATAAATACATTCCAAAGTTGGGGGAGTTCATCAAGTGAAAATTGCTCTATAATCTTTCCTATTCGAGTTTTCCGCGGATCATTGGCTATTTTATAGAGAGGACCATTACGTGTATCTGAAGTTTTTTTGAGCTTTTCTTCGAATTTTAGGGCAGTGTCAGCTTTCTCATTCACGCCGTAAGCATCTTTGATAGAGTATCTCCAGTACATATATCGAAATTTATAGAGGAAAAACTCTTTTCCAGAAAGCCCAATCCTTCTATTTTTATATATGGCAGGTCAACTTCGGTCTTCGATCTTTATACAGATTATTATGATGATAAAGAGGGGAGAGAGTAGGATGAGTAATACTCCAGAGAGTATAATATCAAGAATCCTTTTTGTGATACGATCCCACGCACTCATCGCAAGAGCTGATGTCTGTACGACTGGGATTCATCAGACAAATCCATCAGATCGAGTGATATGATGTACATATTGGGGTATACGCGGATATGAATATTCGATACCATATATCGAACAAAGTTTGATGAGTTCAGTAGATTGATTTTCATCCATATGAGCCAGTGAGAGTACCATATCGATGTTTCAAGATCGGATGATATCATGTATTTTTGCTTGATTTTGCACACTCTCATATATATAGATAGTTGTACCATCATCTTCGAGCGAATATTTTTCTGGGTTTTCTCCTTCGATGATGAGTGCTCTATTTTTGGATATATACTTATATTTATAAAGTATACTCATAAGAGTATATATGATCACACGGAGGAGTATAGCATAGAGAGCGGATAATATCCAGACATATCCTATGATCAGTCTCGGTATCTCTTTCGTGAAAAGAAATCAGGTACTAAGATATACAAATGCAATATAAAAAAGAAACCAGATAGCACTCCTCGAGAGGACGCTGCGTATCGTTTCGAATAATGGACGTTCTCATTCATATCGATAGAGTCAAGCCCTCATGAATATCACCCACCAAAAAAATGCTCATGTAATGATGAATGGAAAAAATTGATCTTGATTAATATAGGGTATAGGAAGCTGGATAAACGGTATACCATCAGTGATCTGACGAAGATAATACGCTATAAAAAATATAGCGATAATCCCGCTAATTTCAAAAAAGGGAAGTGAGAAGGACGTGATGATTTCTCGGCGTTTCATATTTTTTCTTAGGAGATGAGTTTTTTCCTGGAATTTGTATTTTTTCTTGAAAAAGAAAATCCATTCCGTACAATCATATTCTATAAATTCTTTCCTATGTCCTGACTTTCCTCTTTCCTCTTTTTTCTTCTTATTCTTCTCGGGGTTCTTATTATCTATGGAGTATTTTATATATTTTTTCTTCTACGAGTCAAGAAAGAGGAGCGAGCTATACTTGAGATATTTCTTCATAAGATCTCGAAAGTCCCTGCCCTTATAGAGGTTATGCGACCATTTATCGCAAAAAAAGAAGCATTTGATCCGATCATCGAAGTTCATACAGAGACTATGATATCATCTACAGATTCACTTTATGATGTCCTTGCCCACAATGCTCGACTTCAAAATGAGTTTCTTTTCCTTATGAAGTTATCGATGCATGCACCAGAACTCCAAAAACATGAGTATTTTCTCTATATCCGAGATTTTATCATCGAATATGAGCGTTCTATGCGATGAAGATTTTCTAGCATGAATCACGCTATAGCCCAGTGGAACAAATTTGTCCATATTAAGAATATGACAGGTATCTGATATATCCTTCCAGGAAAAGATCATGCAGAAGTAATGTAGTATTATTTTTTAGAACTATTTTTAAGGTTATTAAAGATCAAGATAATCACTCCTCCAGCAATCATCGGTATACTATAGAGCATACCGAGAGTGAGCCAATCGGTAGAAAAAAGATATCAAATATTTTCATCAGGAAGGCGAAATCTTTCAGCAAGTATGCGAAGAAGAGCATAGCCAATAAGAAAAATTGCACTTGCATATCCAGGTTTCCGACCATGTATTGCCTCATACCATCGATAGCATTGCATTATCGTGAGTAGGATGATTCATTCAAGAAAAGCTTGGAAAAGAGGGCTTGGGAAGTGTGCAATTCCATTTTGTATCATGGGAAAAATTCAGGAATACGGTGAATATCAGAGAAGTTCATCATTGAGATAGTTTCCGATCCGCCCCAGTCATAGAGCGATAGGGAGTATCGAGACGAGGATATCGGAGAGAGCATAGAGTCGATATCGATATCTATAAGCAAACACGATGAGTGCGATTATCACTCCGATCATCCCACCATGAAAACTCATTCCCCCTTTCCAAATCATAAAAATATCGAAAGGATGATCTAAAAAATATCCGAATTGATAAAATAGTACATATCCAATACGTCATCCACCGATCACTCAGACAAATATATATAAAAGAAAACTATCGAGATCATTTTGTTTCAGGGAACCATATTTTTTTACGTACTGGTAGCAGAGAAGAAAGCCTAAGGCATACATAAGTCAGTACCAAGATGCAGCGATCTGTATACCAAAAATTGTGACTTCAAAAAGCTTCATGTGTGCAAAAAAGTTATACAATAAAATAGATTTTTGTTTATGGAAGAGTTTTTTGTGTGCTTTCTTCTTCCTTTCCCTTATACTGTAACGTAGTATTTTCTGGATTATCCTATCTATTTTTTATGAATCGTAAAATTATATTTGCGATCATGCTCATTATCATTTTGAGTATAGGAGTATTGAGTACCTTTTGAGTGGGGAAGTTTTTTCGTCTCCGTGGTGATTTTACACCTATATGAAGTTGGTCACTGGGGTATCCTGGAAGAGTGCTATTTGATATTGCCAGTGGAGCGACAAACAGTGGATATGCTCCTGGCATCGATCTTGACTGATACCTTTCTGGTTCATTTTGGCTTGGGAATGTCGGATGGACAACCTTTAATCATAGTGCCACAGGAGTGACTCGTGCACGTATATTATGTGATAATATTGTTTTTAATGATCCAAATGTAACCTGCCCCGTCGATGGGTATGCATGGAGTCAAAATAGCGGTTGGATTTCTTTATCTGGAGGCTTCATTGATGGAAGCTCATGAGTATATTATAATCCTGCCGCATGACGATTACAAGGATTTTGACATAGTACATCACTTGGTTGGATTCCTTTTTATGCAGAAGCTGCTACTCCTGTCACAGCAACTACACAGACATGAGTCCTTCTTAATGGTATGGGTCTGAATTTTATCGGAAAGATTGCTATTATAGGAAATATCGCAGGAACTCGAATTTTTAATGTCACCAATCAGCAAGTATGATATGTATTCTCGACCATTAATCATGCCGAAATGCTCAATATTATCCGCAAAAATGTAGCCCTTATAACTCGAAATGCAAATCCTGTCGATCTCGCAAATCCACTCAGTACGAAATTCAATTTCTTGCTTCAAAAAGGTTCTGATTACGATACGAGTATAGGATGATGGATATGGCCAAGCACAAAAAAATCTCTTATAATCGTCTGAGGTGATGTAATTCTTGATCAAATTCAAATCGGTGATGATACTTCCTCAAATCGTGCCTTGATTGTTTTGAAAGATGAGAATGGTAACGGTGGGAATATTATCCTTCGAGAAAGAGTAGGGCGTATCTATGCATTTCTTTATGCTGAAGGCTCGATATATTCATGAGATAAGACAGCAACAGGGCTTATCGTTCCATATGTGACGCGATGAGTTTGGAATATTCCAGGCAATCAGCTCTATATAAAATGAGCAGTGGTCTCAAAAAATACTATCTGAGGCTCTCTGCAAAATCCACCAACCTGTCCAGTAGTTATAGCAAATTGTGATACACTGAATTCACAAATATACGATGTCAACTACTTCCGTACTTATGATTCAACAGATTTGACTCAACGGAATATTCCGAGTATCTATTATAGTGATCCACGTTTTTCTGTAGCGTCTACGGTCATCGAATATAATCAATCACTTGCAAGCGATCCTCCTCCAGGTATATCATCTGTCTTTCAATAAACTTCTCTAACCTTTCTTCCTATGTTTCTTCGTCATAGTATACGGATGTCTCTTATACTCTCGAGTGCGTTATATGCTGCATCAGCATATGCTCTTACTTATCCTATCACGACCCCAACGGGAGAGACGACAGGGGGGACGTATCGAACATATTTTGATAATATATTTCAAAATTTTTGAAATGACTGTACTTTTAGTGGTCAAGTAGTAGGATGATTTGACTCTGTGTGAGTCCCAAATTGTGTCACCCCCGTATCATCAGGACTTTTCCTTGTAGGGCAGTCTACAGGTGATACGATACGATTTAATGGAACTGCTTGGGAGAGAACGAATCTTCTCTACAATAGCACTACTGCTATCGGTATTGGCACGACAAGTCCTGGATATATACTCGATGTTGGGTGAACTGCGAATTTCATCTGACTGCGTATGCCTACTGGGGCTGGTTCTGGAAGAGTGTTGACATCGAATGCTGCTGGTCAGATGTACTGGGCGACTTCAGTCTCATGAGCGACTGCGAGCGGTATCATCTGAGGGACACAAAATTATGTTCCAAAATTTGGAATCGGATGAAATGGGCTTATCTCCTCACAATTGTTTGATAATGGTACAAATATAGGAGTCGCTACGGCTTCTCCTTCAGCAAAACTTGATATAGCTTATGTAGGAACTACGCCACTCCAGATTCGAAGCGGGAATGGGAGTGCATCCTATGTGAATAATCAGATACTTTTCGGATGGAATGGAAGTGATGGATATCGACATGCTATCAAAACTCGACATAATGGAGGATGACTTTCTGATAATGCTATAGATTTCTATGTTTGGGATTATTGAGCTGATGCTTCTACGACTATAGGAACTCGAAGAGTCATGAGTATCGATGGTGCTAATAATGGATCAGTCAGTATTGGTACGCCACTTGCTACATCATGAGCAAAGCTTGAAATTGCCGGGCAAGTGAAAATCACATGAGGAGGGATTTGATCAGGTAAAATACTGACGAGTGATTCTACAGGCCTTGCTTCATGGCAACCACCATGAGCAGCATCAAGTGTCAGTGCAACGGGTATTACAGGTGGTTCAGGGTATTATATTCCATATTTCTGAACTTGATGAAATGGATTGTATTCGTCATTTATGTATTATACAGGATGAAGATTAGGTATTAATACGACAAGTCCTACCTATATGTTCGATGTACAATGAAATAACAGTATTATCCGTGCATGAAGTGGTTTTTGTCTCGGTATGACAGCATCAGGATGTCTCACGAACTGGTCAGATCTGAATAATATAGTTAAGAGTAGCGGTAGTCCGAACTATATAGCAAAATTTGATACGGGATGATTGATCAGTAATTCGCAACTCTATGAGACTGGGGGAAAGCTTTATATTTGAGATATTCCATGAATTCTTTCGGGAGCAGCTACTATAGGATATGTGACAATAGAAGCTAATGGAAGTACAAATTCATCGAATCCATTCCTCACACTTTCTGAAAATGGATGACAAGAATGTCGTATGTGGATTACCTGAGCAAATAAACTCTGATCAAATTGTAGCTGGAATGCATGAGGTGGCACATATCAGCCCAATCAAATGATAAAAGCAGATACAGATGGAAGTACTCTGACTGGTACAGTTATGTATAATGTAGGACAATTTGTATGAATCTGAACCAATAATCCTACCACAAAGCTTACTATTGATTCTGGAATCGATGATGATTCTGGACTTCGGTTTGCTCGTATCGATACAGCCACTCCGCTTACTGCAAATGGTGTCCTTGCACTCTGAGTGAATGCTTCAGGAAAAGTGCTACCGATAAGTCCTATCAGTAATATCGCCGTGTATAATGGTGTCGATCGAGTGACAGTAATGAGTCCAAATCCGGATCTCAATACTTTTAATATTACCTATGATTTTAATCGCTTCTTTGCTATTCCAGGAAAACAATCATTTGTCGTAAGTAGTGGGGATTCCTCGTCGTTTAATGGTCCTTATTTTAAGGAAAATGGTACGAGCGCACTGTGTTCTGTCAATGGTACATACGGTACAAGTCCATATGATTGTGCTGATCCTGATCCAGCTACGGGTATCTCTGCAAGTCCACACAATTCATTTACGATGACGGCAAAAGGTGATACGTTTTGATATCAGATTGCTCTCGGTGCACGATGAGATGCTCCACTTTTTGCCCGAAGTGGTCGATATAATGGCTCACAAACAGGAGGACTCTATACGAATGATTCACCATATCAGACCCCAGCACCATGGCAAAAAGTTCTCTCGCTTCCAGCAAATCATCCAGAGTATCTTTATATCAATACTGGTCTCAGTTCTCAGCTTCAATCTCAGGCAGGTGGATGAAATGTCGGTATCGGTACAACGACTCCTCAAAGTCGATTCGAAGTATGGACTGGTGCCACCACCAATTCACTTATACACTTTCGTGGATCGAATAATGTCGGTATGGGACTTGGTGCTTCTCGAATTCAGCAAACAGGAAATGCGAATAGTGCATTTTGAAATGAGTCCCTCTTCACTCTTACTACAGGATATTCTAATACTGCTATGGGATATCGTGCTCTTCGTCTTACTGGTGTAGGATTCAATAACTCTGCATTTGGGCAGGATGTGCTCTATAATAATGCTTGAGGAAGCTGGAATACATGAGTCTGATATCAGTCACTCTATTCTGTAACCTCAGGAACAAGAAATATCGGTCTTGGAGCTCAGTCACTCTATAATCTCAGTACGGGAAATGATAATATCGGTATCGGGTATCAAGCAGCACGAGTGATCGCTGGAAGTGCAGTATCCAATAATATTGCTATCGGATATCAATCTCTCTACTCTGCTACGACATCGAATCTCCTTGCTATAGGGTACCAAGCCCTCTATAGTAATGCATGAGGAATAGCAAATCAATGAGTATGATATCAAGCATTGTATGCCAATACTTCAGGAAACTATAATACTGCAGACGGATATGAGACACTTCTAGGAAATACTACAGGCGCAAATAATACTGCTCTCGGGTATCAAGCCCTTCGAGCAAACATTACAGGCGGAAATAATACTGCTCTCGGGTATCAAGCCCTCCTACTTAATACCGCATCATCCAATACGGCAGTATGACAGCTTGCTCTGAGGTCTAATACCAGCTGAGGTGCGAATACAGCACTCTGAGTTGAAGCTCTCTATGCAAATACTACAGGTACGAATAATGTCGTAATAGGACTCCAAACCATGAGTAATAGTTCTAATGGATGGGAGAATGTGGTTGTATGAAAATGAGCAATGTGAAATGCATGATCTGCACCAAATTATAATACTGTTTTGGGTACAAGTGCAGGAAGGTGAGGGGGGACAATTAGTTCCTATAATACGATCGTGTGACATACTGCTGGATATGCTATAAACGGTGGAAATAATAATGTATTTCTGGGTGCTAATGCCGGAAGTGGAATCACAACGGGTTCGAATAATATCGTGATAGGAAATAATGCTTCAGTCGCTTCAAATACTCTCTCGAATCAACTCTCTATCGGAAACTGGATATACGGTAATGGGGGGAATATCGGTATCGGTACCAATGCTCCATCTACTCTTCTCGATGTGAATGGTCAGATTCGAATTCGAGGAGGAGCTCCAGGTGCTGGAAAGGTTCTCATGTCTGATGCTGTTGGTCTTGCTACATGGCAGACTCCTACTGGTGCTGCAGCAATACCATGGTCAATATCTGGAAACTCTACTACGGATCCAGCTACGAATTTCGTAGGAACACTCGATAATGTATGACTCTCATTTCGTACGAATAATACTGAATGGATGCGACTTCTCACAAATGGAAATCTCGGACTTGGTACCACTGGAGCAGCTGCAAAACTCGATGTAAATGGCACATCCATCTTCCGAAATACTCTGACGATGACGCCAAATCAAAATATAAACTTCCAAAGTCCTGGTGTATGAAGTACTTCTCCTGGTTGATTCAATTGGCTTCTTGCTACGGATACTGCAGGTATGTATGCTGTGGAGAGATGAACTGATAATACGGATTATACATTTAAGATGTGAGATAATGCTACAGATGATGGTGATCGATATGTATTTTGGCAAACAAGCTGGAATGGTATAGCGAGTGATAGGTGGCCACTTATCATGAATGGTACTTGGGCCGCATTTGATCCAAGGTTTACGGGGAACACTTCAAACTGAGTTATGCAAGATGCTACTATGTATATGAATTATACAAATCGTAATGTCGGTATATTTACCAATACTCCTGATGCATCTACAAAACTTGATGTCAATGGTCAAGTTCGTATTCGAGGATGAAATCCTGGAATCGGGAAAATACTCGTATCCGATGCAAACGGTGTTGCAACATGGCAGACTGCTGCGACTGGATCATTTGCTGGATGGTGAATCCTCGGAAATGCTGGTACAAATCCGACGACGAACTTCATGGGAAGTACAGATAATGTCGATCTAGTATTCCGTACCAATGGTACTGAAAAAGTGCGTATTCAAGCAGGAGGAAATATGGGTATCGGTACGAATAATCCAGGAGCAAAACTCGATGTACTTGGAAATATCCGTGCTGGAAGTGCTACGCCAAATACGATGATGGGAACACATCCGACTTATGGAAACTCTTACGCAGCTTGGTGGAAAGATGGAACTGATTATGCACTTCTCACAGAGTGAACAAATACATTTCTCAGTGCGCCACAAGCAGCATGAAATATCTACTTACGTACAGCAAATACAGACAAAATGTTCGTACGTGGAAGTGATGGGAATGTCGGTATTGGAAATATCAATCCAGGAGCAAAACTCGAAGTCACAGGACAAGTGAAGATCACTGGTGGTGTCCCAGGTGCTGGAAAAGTCCTCACATCTGATGCTACAGGTCTCGCGAGCTGGGTGCTTCCGACTATTGCACTTGCTGGTGGATCGACGAATTACGTCACAAAATGGACTTCTGCAAGTACTCTCTGATACGGTGTTATTTATGATAATGGGACAAATGTATGAGTGGGGAATACTTCACCAGCTGCAAAACTTGATGTAAGTGGTAATCTTGCGGTACGAGGAGATGTCGGAGGTTCTATATATACGTGGAATGGAGGGGACACAAGCTGGAGAATGGGATTATCAAATAGCCCATGATATACACGAGCGATCACAACGGGGTACAATCAATTTGCTATCTTTGGTGCTGCTGCTGGGAATGGATTCTCCGTAGGTGATGCGAGTACAGGACTTTCGGCATTTGAAGTTGCAAGTTCATCAAATAGTTATAAATCGTATTTTCGTGGAAATGTCGGTATCGGTGTAGATCCAACCCAATCACTCGATATAACTGGACAGATACGTATCCGTGGTGGTTCGCCATGAGCCGGGAAATATCTCGTTTCTGATGCTACTTGAGTCGGAACGTGGGTAACTCCTGCAGGAAGCCAGACAGGTACCTACATCTATCGTATGGCTACTCCTCAGAGTTCTACAAATACGACCCTTGCATGAGTGACTCAGCTTACCAGTACACCACTTCCAGTATGACCATATCAGTTTGAAGTTATCGGTAAATTCCAGTCAGCTGCAGTGAATACTGGTATCGGACTTACGCTCGCACAGACAAGCGGTTCGAGTACAAACTTTATATGAACAATGAGTGCACAACTTACAAATTCGACTATGTATAGCGAATCGTTTATGACTCAATGAACTGCAGTAACAACTACAGGTGTTCCCGCAGCAAATACAGATTATATAGTTACGATGAAGGGATCATTCGATGTGACAGCTACAGGTACTGTCGCTATACGTATGGCAACAGAAAATAATGGTACACAGGTCACTCTTGGTGTCGGTACTGCACTTATCATCAAGTCACTTGATCCAAATATTGCTGGTGGAGGTATCTAAAGATGGAGTTCCTCATAAAAATTCCCCTTGAGTAGGGGAATTTTTATAAAAGGGAGATTTGTATTACTTTCATTTTTGTCTCTTTCGTGCAAATTTTTCTCGTATTCTTCGCGCCTCTACTACTCAGAGTTTTTCTTCGAGGATGAGATTCATCTCTCACTCAGCATCGAAGAGAGACATATCTAGAGATATTCACTTCTCTTTCTTATATCGATAGTCTTCATAGTTTCCATATGATAGACTGAGTTCTCCATCTTCGATAATCCAGAGTTTTTGGGCCAGTTTATTCACGAAATATCGATCGTGAGATATGAAGAGGACAGCTCACTCATATTTTTGGAGAGATTTTTCGAGCGCTTCCCGAGTATCATAATCGAGGTGATTGGTTGGCTCATCGAGGATGAGTAGATGGTAAGATTTTTGATTGAGTATTGCAAAAAGGAGTCGAGATCGCTCACCTCCTGAGAGTCCTGATATCTTCTTATCGCTATCGTGATATCAAAATCCATATGATTTCAAGATTCATCCAATTCGCTCTTTGGAATAGTGAAGTTCATGAGAGAAAAAACTTTCTTCTATGGTATCTCCAGATTCGAGGGATTCATGCATCTGAGAATAATATCCGATTTTTATGACTTTACTCACACTGAGGTATCATTCGAGAACTTTTATTTTTTTACTGGGATCACTCAATATTCCAGGATCGTGTATTTCTTCTCATGATTTTTCATCAAAATGAATCGTACTTAAAATAGTTTTGATAAATGTACTTTTTCCCACGCCATTCTCTCCGATTATTCCTATACGTTCGGGGGATCAAAGAGTCGCAGTTCTCACATAAAAAAGTGGATCAGTACGACCGATAAATGCATCTTCAATCTTTATAAGATTTTCTGGAGCTCGCTCTTTGGGTATATCAAAAGAGAATTTGATCTCATCAGGAATGATAGGCTTATCGATCACTTCAATCCTCTCAAGCATCTTTTCTCTGCTTTTTGCAAATCCAGCACGAGATCCAGCGCGAAATCTATTGATGAGGGATTTTTCACTTTGGATGAGAGTTTGTTGCTCATCGTAGTCTTTGATATGGATATTTCTTTTATGCATCTTATCTTCTACTGAATCAGAATAATTTCATACGAAGACTTCTACTCCATTTGGACCAGTTATTTCGATGATTTTTGATACTGTCTGATCGAGAAATTCTCGATCATGAGAGACTATCATATAGCCTCATTTCCAAGTTTCTTGGAGGTATTTTTCGAGCCATTCTACACTCAGAAGATCGATGAAGTTCGTAGGCTCATCGAGCAAGAGAAAATCTGGTTTCGAAAGGAGGGTTTTCGCAAGAGCTATCTTCGTCCTTTCTCATCCAGAGACGGCTTCAAGTGTACGCTCAAGAAGATGAAATATGCCGATTCATCGGGCGACTTTCTCAATCTCATTGAGATAGGTGTATCATCCGATCATTTTATAATTCTCGATTGCTTCTGTATATGCCTCATATTCTCATGTTTCTTCGAGTATCTTCTCTTCTTTTTGGATCACTCACTCGAGTTTTCTGATATCTATGAAGGCATCTTGGAGCTCGCTTTGTACTGTTTTTTTCTCATCCATAAAGTGGATCTGCTCGAGGTATCCGAGACTCATATTCCCTATATTTTCTATACTTCCTAGATATTCACGGATTCGATTCGAGATAATACGTAGAAATGTTGATTTTCATACACCATTTGGTCAGACGATTGCGATACGATCGGTCGAGTTTACGATCATATGAATATTCCCGATGATTGATTCGCCATTGACTTCATAGAGATCGATATTGATATTGAGATGATTCATATTTTAGGCGAACTTATGGTAATTAGAGGTGATATGGATTTATTTATCCCAGTTTCGGAAGCTATTTTAGGGAGAAAGTAAGAAAAGTGAAAAAATTTTTGACTTTCCCTGTGAGTTTCATAATATACGCTCGTTCCTTTCAAGTATTTCGAGCCTTTATTGGTTCGAAACCCACTCGGGGAGCCATACTGATATTCCCCGATAGCTCAGCGGTAGAGCAACCGGCTGTTAACCGGTAGGTCGTAGGTTCGAATCCCACTCGGGGAGCCATGATGGTTTTTAGATGAAAATCGCATCAGAATTCTGTATTCCGATGCGATTTTTTGATGACTTAAAAAGGTTTACCACATCTGTTTCTATGATGCCAATGTTTATAAATATTTGCTTTATATAAAATTTTATATAGTATAACCATACCCTATGGTTAGGTATATTTAACATAACTATTTATGAAAACTGAAAAATGCACTTGCAATCCATGTAACTGCGAGACTTGTTCTTGCGGTTCAGGGTGTGCTTGTGGAAAATAAGCATATAAAATCCCGCGGATGCGGGAGATACTTTCGCTAAAAAGTAAATCAAATATACTGAAATCATAGGGTTTTTCAATATAATCTTTCAATATGATCATTTCAAAAGATAAAATCCAGCTCAACATCAAGAAGGCAATGGGAACACTTGCCAAGGTACAAAAAATGATCGATGACGATGTGTACTGTGCTGATATTGCCCACCAAATAAATGCTTCTATGGGATTACTACAGAGTGCCAATCGTGAACTTCTCAAAAATCATCTCTCTTGTTGTGGTACAAAAGCACTTTCAGGACAATGAAAAGAAAAGGAAGATTTCATCGAAGAATTAGTTCGGACTTGGGATGTTGCTACCAGAAAATAATATATATGATCTTTCGATTTCTTTTTCATCTTGTGTTCCTATCAGTATTTCTTCTTGGAAGTACTTTTTCCTGTACAGCATTCGCTGAGAAAATAATGGAACATTGACATGAGCAAGAAATAGCACACTTACATGAAGGCGATAATTGTTGCCCAAAAGATGGACATAAGAAACAGGTAGAATGAAAAAATACTGCACAAATAGTACAAAAGCAAGGCTTTGATACTGACCTCTTTATCTTACAAAATGAAAAGGTATTTTATAGTAATGAAAAGAGGGTAAACTATCAGACTTCTTTCTATCAAAATCCTCTCTTTGATAAGCAAAGTCTTTTCTTTATTGATACCATAAGATTGCTCCTATAAAATATAGTTTTTTATATTTCTATTTTTCTAACTCTGTTTTATTATATGACTTTTTCTCGTGCTCATTTTTCTACCCTTATCAAATATATTGGTATAAGCTTCATTACTGGCGCTATATCACATTGAGTTTTTTCTGGAACTCGCTCACTTCTCACGGGTGCTTTTGGTATTCTCTGTTTTATCATATGAACCATTATGGAAGAAGATGCCACAAATACATGGAAAACTATACTTGCTGGTGCTATGCTTGCAGTTGGTATTGGTGCTGTGACAGGTGGATTACAACACTTTCCTGACTCACCAGAAAGAAGCGTTCTTATTATCCCTATTGGATATGTCATTTCAGTACTATTTTTTGCCTCTATCCATAATTTTGTACTTTCCAAAAAAGAGTATTTATACATTGCAATTTCAACTATCTTTATGATCACACTTTCTATAGGAATATTTTTTCTTATTGAGAATACTGGAATTACAGGACATTCACATGAAAGTATTCCTCATAATAAACAAAATACTCATATGCTTACTGGTAGCATAGAACAAACAAAGGAACTAATTGACCCCGAAACCGTACCCTGACACCATAATTAATCATTAAAAAATGCAATCTATAGAGAATCCTCTTGTGAAAAAAATTCCCTAAGCATTGGCTGTCATCCATATCTTATCATTGGTTGTATTGTATCTTGTGTCATATGTACTGTCGTCATGATATCGTGAGTATATGCTATGCGTGTAGATATGGCTCGTATGGAAAAAATGATGACTTCATCGAGTATGACTTCAAAGCAAATGAGTGAAAGCACTATTATGTCTTCCGAAATGATGAAATCTTCATCAAATGACGATCCACTGGGTGAGCACTGTAAAAAAATGCCAGAGATGAGATGATGCGAAAAATATAGATAATACTTTACTATAAGAATATGCCTTTCATTATTATAAAATACCTAATTACTGCTGGAATCATCGTGGGCGTTTCTGAGCTTGCAAAAACATCTGATAAACTCTGAGCACTCATTATATCTCTTCCACTTATGAGCATGCTCACGCTTCTCTGGATTTATCTTGATGGAGGATGACTTCCAAAAGCCTCAAACCATGCTTACTATACTTTTTGGTATGTGATACCGACGCTTCCGATGTTTCTCATATTTCCATTTCTTGCAGAAAGATTTTGATTTTGGGTGGCACTAATACTTTCTTGTGTTTTCACGGTTATAGTATTTATTCCGTATGCACTTATCTTGAAGCAATTTTCTATAGATCTCCTCCCATAAATTAAACTATTTTCTAATATCTCTACTATGCAAAAACTTCTTCTTTTTCTGTTTGTTCCTACACTTCTTTGAAGCTGTAATCTTGTTCCACAAAATACACCGCAGGATACCATATCACTCTCAACAACATCAACTGAAAGTCCTGAGGATACTATGATGCGTGAGCATTGTAAAATGATGCCAGAGATGCGATGATGCGAAAAATATAAAAATACTAATACCACTCAAGTATCTTCAAGTGGAAAAACATTGAATGATCTTATTCTTACAGAAGATGCCACAGTTACTGATGTGAAACCAACGGAAGTCGTAAATCTCAAAGATGGAGATACATACGATCTTACTATCCAAAAAGTTCGTAAGGTTATAAATGGAAAAACTCTTATAATGCTTTCATATAATGGAAGTATCCCTTGACCAACATTCCGTGCTCCAAAAGATGCGACAGTAAAATTCAAGGTTCGTAATACTGTAAAAGAACTTACAACAACGATTCATCCACACGGGGTACGGCTCAACTATCTCTATGATGGTGTACCGCGAGACCAAGGTGGAGCACAAGACCCGATTAAAGTCGGTGATATGTATGAACAAATTATAAAGTTTCCCGATACAGGTATATTCTGGTATCATCCTCATACTCGTGATGATTTTGAACAAGAACTTGGTGAATATGGAACATTCCAGATATATGATCCAACGGAAAAACAAGTCACAGATAGTGAAAATGTAATCACTCTTGATGATATATTAATCGAAAATGGAACGGTTGCCCCTTTCCAAACAGAAACCGTTGATCATACGCTTATGGGTCGTTATGGGAATACCATGTTCATGAATGGAAATACTGACTTTTCGCTTACCTTGAAACAAGGTGAAGTAAAAAGACTCTATCTAGTGAATACTGCGAATGCTCGACCATTTGATTTTGTTATTCCTTGAATAAAGATAAAGTTGGTCGGTGGGGATAATTCTTATTACCAGAATGAAACATTTATAGATCATCTTATTATTGCTCCAGCGGAACGCTATATAGTAGATATTATGAGTGAAAAATCTGGTGATTTTCCAGTACAAAGTATTGGTGGAGGAAAAGTTATTCCCCTTGGAAGACTTACTGTAACGACAAGTACAGAAATCTCAAAATATAAGACTGATTTTGAAACCCTTAAAACGCATGATATTCTCGGAAATCTCAAAAATACACTTTCATCGTACCAGTCAAAAGTACCTGATAAAAGTCTAAAAATTACTATGACTATGGAGGGCATGGGTGGTATGGGTTGAATGGGGAATATGGGTTGAATGGGTATGGGTAGCATGAACATGTGAAATGAAAGTCCTGATGGTATAGAATGGGAAGATACGATGGCGATGATGAACTCACAAAGCACAAAAGAAACTGTGAAATGGATACTCAAAGATGAACAAACAGGAAAAGAAGGTATGGATATAGATTGGACATTCAAAAAATGAAGTCTCATAAAAATTCGACTTACGAACGATAAAGAAGCAATGCATCCAATGCAACATCCATTCCATATGCACGGACAACGATTTCTTGTATTATCTCGAATCGAATCCGTGAATATCTAGGAAGTATAGAAAATATAGGGAATATGAGTCTCGGATACCTCGAG
>JAYVIJ010000007.1:0-18261 GCA_043770315.1 Candidatus Altimarinota bacterium
ACGTCTTGCTATAGCGAAAATATTTCTCAAAGATCCAGAGATTATCCTCCTTGATGAGCCGACTTCTGCACTCGACTCATTCTCTGAAGAGCAAATCACAAAAGCACTCGATGAGCTCTTTCGAGATCGTACGGTTATCGTCATAGCACATAGACTCCAGACCGTGAAAAAAGCAGATGAGATCATCGTCATAGAATGAGGGAAAATGGTAGAAAGAGGGTCGCATACGTCACTCACGAAAGAAAAGGGAATCTATAGAAAAATGCTTGACCTCCAAAGTGGATTTTAACATTTTTCGCAAAAACTTGCTTTTTCCTGTATTTCTATATACTTTTTTCACTATTATTTTTTCACTTATTTTTCTATGGCAGAACGTTCACTTATAATCCTCAAGCCAGATACTATCCACCGTGGTCTTATCGGACAAGTACTCTCTCGCATCGAGGCTCGCGGACTCAAGATCGTCGCGATGAAGATGGCAAATGTAACTCAAGCTAAGCTTGATGAACATTATGGACATCTTACAAGTAAACCATTCTATCCTGAGATCGTCGCTTATATGACTATGGGTCCTGTAGTATTTGCGATCGTAGAAGGGGATAATGCTGTCGGTGGTATGCGCCAACTCTGTGGTGCGACGGATCCAGCTCAGGCAGATATGGGAACAGTCCGTGCTGATTTTGCACTCACGATCCGATACAATCTCATCCATGCATCTGACTCAGTAGAAAATGCTACTGCAGAAATCGCTCGATTCTTTTCTGAAGATGAAATCTGTGGGTATGAGAGAAAAGTGATTTAATCTTCTATTGAACATTTATCTATCAAGAAAATACGACATTTATATGTCGTATTTTGCTTTTTAAAAGAATATTCTTAATATTAAGCTGAATTTTTTACTTAAGTTTTCTAGAAAATTAGAATTTTAGAAAAAGAATATGAATAAATCTATAAAAATATCTGCAATATTAGTTTGAGTAATCCTACTCATAACATGAGGAGTTTTTTGGATCTATCAATATCAAGACAAGAATGAAGTTGCATGTACAATACTTTGAGGAAGTTATGAAAAGGTTGAGGATAATGATATTGGATTTATCATAAATGATCCAAGAGAATGTACGACTGACAAGGGAAGGACTATGAGTGTTAGTTGAACGTGTACTTCATGCATAGGAAGTCGATTTCCGAGTGAGAAGAGAAAACTCTATGACTCAATTTTCGCAGAGCGTTCATTTTGGGATACTCTAGAATTCAATCCAATTCAATAAAATTTTGATTTTTCATCTATTTTGCTTATCTTGAAGTTATACATTCATTTCTATGACTAAATATTTTCTCCTTATTCTTTTCTTGAGTGGATCACTCATATCCGTAGTTTTTGCTACAACTCTTATGTATAGTACACCTACGGAAACTTGGGAATATAGCGATACACATATGTCTTGGTCCAATCCGACGACCTCATGGGAAAAAGACTATACTCTGGGAAAAACTCAATACCAAAGTCCTACTATTTCTTGGGAACAAGAAGATAATGGATCTACTTTTACCGATCCTACTCGGACACTCTCTCAGAAAAATGGTGAGATACTCTATACCACACCGACGACATCATTTCGAGAGAAAGATTGAGTAGTGACCTATACCACACCGACGACCAGTCTGATCATCGAAAATGGTAAGATACGATACACTACGCCGACAACCACTCATGAAATCAGTGACAAGGGATGGGAATATTCAGGTCCAGTAAATAACTATACTAGCGATTAAATACTTTTATGAAAATAATTTCCTCTACTATTTGGATATTTTGTCTCTGTGTACTGTGATCATGTAATTCCAGTCCTTCACAAAGTTCTGTGAAAATCGATGGTAACACTGTGAGTGTGAAAACTTCATGAGCTTCAGTCGAGATCACAGAATCTGGAGTTTCACTCGGAACAAGCGGAGCATCCATAAGCATAAGTGATGGAAGACTAGAAATCACTGGGGAATGACGCTCGCAGGGCGAATGAGAATTTGACATCGATGCCTCAAATTGTGATCTCCAATATGAGAATCTTCTCAAAAAGTATGGTAATATCTACGATGGGTGCTTCGTAGATTATCCAAGTATAGATACTTGCATGCCAATAAAAAACCAGAAACCTCATATAAATATCGCTATCATATTTGATACTTCATGAAGTATGGGAGCAAAAATCGGATCTGAAACTATGATCGACATAGCAAAAGAGAAGGTTTCTGAGTATATAAGCTCCCTCGATAGTGATGTATCCTGATGAGTGATTATCTATGGACAAGAATGAGACAACAGTGATGCTGGGAAAGAAGTTTCTTGTAAAGGGATAGCCTTACTTGGAGAATTTCGAAACGGAAAAGAGAAGATCATCGCTGATATACGTTCACTGAAACCAAATGGATGGACCCCTATAGATGCTTCCCTGAAATTTGCAGAATCATTTCTGCGAAAAAATGCTACATCAAATGATAGAAATATCATCCTCCTTATCAGTGATGGCAAAGAAACATGTGATGGAAATCCTGTATGAACTGCCAAAGATATCACTTCTACTGTAGGCATGTATATCGATGTTATAGGATTCAATGTACAATGATGAGTCCAACAAGAGCTGATAAATATTGCTAAGAGTGGAAATGGGAAATACACTGACGTCCGTTCTCGTGCTGATTTTGATGCTGTTTTTCATGCAAACAAAAATTTCTTGAGTAGTCTTTCTTGTGGTGCCAGCAAAGCAGCTCTGCAACTCCAAGCTGCAGTAGAAAGAAAAAATCGATACTATTCTTGTATGAATATGCTCAAAGAAGAAGAGATAAAAATCATCACAAATGCCTCTGAAGCCTGTAAAAATCCTATACAAGAAAAACTGGAATCTCGCTCGGGAGTCTTCTCTCGGAAGCTCGAAAAAATCGATGAAGCTTCTGAAACTCTCCTAGAAAATTTCGATAAAAATATAGAAGCTCTCGAGGAGAGTTTTCAAGAATAATGCGCTCCTCCAATAACTACTCCATCTCACTTTTTTGTGTCCTAGTAGACCCAAGAGAAACTCGAAGAGTCGATACCTATCTATCGGCTCTCTTTCCTGAAAAATCACGGAGCTATATCCAAAAGATGATCGAAGAAGGGAAGATCACCTGTAATAATGAGAGCTTTAATAAAAATAAAAAAATCTATCGCGGTGATGTAATCGAGATTTCTTGGAAAATCGAAAATATGACTCTTGAGGCTGAAGATATGAGCCTCGATATCGTCTATGAAAATGATGACTTTGCTATTATCAATAAAGATGCTGGAATAAATACTCATCCCACCCCCTGAGAAGAGTGAAGAAAGTGAACCCTAGTGAATGCCCTCCTCCATCATTTCAAAACTCTCTGAATTCGAACAGATGATGGCGAATATAAAAATCCATCGATTATCAATGGCGTGGAACGGCCTGGCATAGTACACCGCCTCGATAAAGATACCAGTGGAGTGATCATCATAGCAAAAAATGATAAATCCATGCATGCACTCCAGCTTAAGATCGCAAAACGAACGATAGAGAAAACCTATCTTGCTCTCGTCGTAGGAAAAGTGAAGGATCAAGAGTGATATATCGAATCATTCATCGGACGTGATCCTTATGATCGCAAGAAAATGACGGTACTTGATCCTCTCAATCCAAAAATTGCTAAAACGAAATTTATCAATAAATGATTTTTTGCTGATAAATATACACTTCTTGAGGTAGATCTCCTCACGGGTCGTACGCACCAAATCCGAGTTCATCTCGCTTCGATAGGGTATCCGATCCTTGGTGATACAAAATATGGAAATGAAAATATGAATAAAGATGCTTTTGAAAAATTTGGACTCACAAGACAATGGCTCCATGCATGGAAGCTCAAATTCGCACTTTTTGGACAAGAATATAATTTTGAAGGGGGACTCAAAAGTGATCTAAAAAAATGTATCGAGTAAAAGTTTCTTTTTTATATTTTTTGTTTATACTTATTGCCGAAATACGAACTTTTTTCACTCATGAATATCCGACAAAAACGACTCGCTGATGCACTCCGTACCTATGCAGGAGAAGATATACTCGCATTCGAACAACTACGACCCCATCCTTTCGGGATGATCAGCGTGATAGACGCGGTCGTAAGTGACGACTATGAGTACGCTGATATTTCAGTATCATCCCAATATGAAGAAAAAGATCTTCCACACTTTCTTGCTCCTTGCGTAGAACATGTTCGAAAGAGAATCGGGAAAGATTTTTCTCTCAGAAAAATCCCATATATACGCCTTCGCATAGGGAAAAATCAACGATCCACTGCAGATATCCTCTCTCTCATACAATCTCTCGATAATCAATATGGTCTCTCTCACGAAAATCCGTAATCTCATAAAACAGTATAAAAATCGGAAATTTCGCACTTCGACTCAAAAAGAAAAAAATCAAAAATACCTCTTCCGGGATCGTCTTCCAGAAACTACAAGGTGAAAATGGAATATTTTTCGAAAGAACGGCGAGAGGCTTTCTCCATTTTCTCGATATATCCAAGATAAGATCCAGATAACCCGAGATGTCACATCTAATCAAGAATACTATCTGAGATATATTGGACTCTTTCTTATCGGAACGTGTATATATATCGTACTCTATTCTCCATATTTTCTTATCAGTCCTTCGAAGATACTTATAGAAGGACTTGATGAAGGTATCGACACACCTATAGCATACAGAAGTGTGGAAGACCTCTACGGAAAAAATATTTTTTTTCTTGATGAAAAACTCGTAGCAGATTCTCTTAAAAAATACCAAAAGAATATCTCACTTATTCGCATAGATCGACTTTATCCAAATAATATCAAAATCCTCCTTTCGGGTTACCCTATAATATTCACCGTAACCATCCCGACAGTGCGAGATAAAAAATGGTGAATGACAGAAAATGGTGTCCTCGTACCAAAAGATCATCTTGAAAAAGTACCAAAATACACCATGAGTTATGTCGATGCAAATCTCAATAACGACATCCTTCTTGACTATAGAGAACTTCTCTCAGAAACTGAAGGACAGATTATAAAAAAAACAGTTGATTTATTTTATGATACATGGCCAGATATTATCGTAGAAAATATCGCATATCTTAAGAAAGAAAATGAGCTTCACATTCTCCTAAAAAATAAGATTCGGATACTCTTTACCCTTCAGGATTTTACAAAGAAATCTGGTGAAGCGCAAAATTATAATCATTTGCGAACTCAACTTCTCGGACTCAAACGATATATCGAAACATATCGCCAGGATATTATAGCAGGGAAGTATGTCTATATTGATGCGCGAATCCCTGGAAAGATTTTTACGTGTCGTGACATTCCTTTGTGCAACAAAAATCTTTCCACTATCTACCCAGAAATCACTTCTGAATATGCCATCAAATAAATGGAATCAGATCATTTATATAGTATATAATCTCTACTGAGGGAAAAAAATAGAGCTTGACTATGAGACCGACTTTCAACTTCTCTGTGCTGTCATACTTTCTGCACAAACGACGGACAAACAAGTAAATAAAGTTACTCCTCCATTTTTTGCAAAAGTACGAGAAGCTTCTGATGTACTCCATCTAACACAAGAAGAGATAGAAAACGATCTCAAATATGTGAATTTTTTTCGGAATAAATCTCGTTTTATTAAAGAGACGGGGACAATACTTGCTGAGCGCTTTGGTGGGATACTCCCAAATGATCTCAATCTCATCCAGACATTTCCTGGTATAGGAATAAAAACTGCTAAGGTAGTACTATCTGTACTCTATGATATGCCTTATGTCTGAGTCGATACACATATTCATAGAGTCATGAATCGTCTCGGAATGGTGAACACAAAAACTCCAAATGAAACTGACAAAGAAATAGAAAAAATTTTCTCTCTCGATGAAAAACGTATTCTTCATCATCCATTTGTTCTTTTTGGAAGATATCATTGCACCGCTCGTAATCCTAAATGTGAAACTTGTCCCCTCCAAAAAAAATGTGCCTATTATAGGACACACTTTATCAAAAAGTAATTATACTTTAAAAATCGAGTTCTCCAATCTCTTCGCTTGCACTATTCATCGTATCATCAAATCCAGTATAAGCCATACGGTATACTTCATCTTCATATTTTTTTCTTTGTTGTTCAAATATTCGAAGGATATATTCGCGAGTAAATGCAAGCCTGGTTCCTTCTGATACTTGTATTTGTTCTATTTTCGCTGTTGCATACTCATATAGACCGATAGGATCATCACTCCGATTTACTTCTTGAGCAAAGAGTCGAGCGATCTGACGAAGAATTACTGGTCACCCTGTATCATCGAGGATAAGCATATCGAGTGAATCAATGATATCGAGTGCTGCCTGATTATTTGATCATGCAGGATCCATTCCTATAGGACTCGGAGTTTCATTTATCGGATTTCCCCCCATAAATCTATTTGTCAGAAATAATTGTCCGAGAAGACCCGTTGGATCATTCATTACAAATACCGTTTCCATTTGACCGACCGGTGCAGAATTAAAAATAGGGTTTTCTCATGTAGGAGTTATCGGCGTTGGTGATGGTATTTTTATCGTCTCACCAGTGTTTGCAACAGAAATGACATTATAGGTTACAGCTGGACTTGTCTGTCCTCCACCTCATCATGCACCAGGTACTGACGAAGACACTGATGGGGGTGGCTGTATGCTTACAGTTACGACACTGCTTGCGGATATTCCAGTGGCTCAGTCCTGAATAGTAAACGTCATGACGCCTGTTTTTGTGAAATTCACTCCATTGACGAATGTTTTTGTACCACCATCAAGGGCACTAAAAACGATAGGACTTCATGATCAAGGAAGAGTTGCCCCTGTATCAGTAGGGGAAGCAAATATTATAGACCCTGTATATCCTGAGAAAATAATATTTGAGCTATCTCTCGCTTGAACAGAGATATTAAATGCTTGACCTAAGTATGCCGTAGAAGGGGCAGAAATAGTAAAATGATCCAATGTTTGTGGAAGTACGACACCATTGCTCACTATAGTGATATTTACTGTCGCCGAGGCACTCGTCGCAACTCCATCTGATACAGTAAAAGTAAAACTATCTGGTCATGTATACCCGAGTGCAGGAAGATATGTGAATACTCCTGTCGATGTTACTGAGAAGACTCCATGTATTGGAAGCGTCGTAGCAGTAAAAGAAAGACTTCCTCATTCAATATCTGATGCTGTCATTGCTCCGATGTAGAGATTTCCACTACTTGCCATACTATTTCCTGTAGCTGTAAAACTCATAGGATTTGCTATAGGTGCATCATTCACGCTATTTACAGTGATATTGATAATTGCTCCTGAAGAATCAAGTATTCCATCAGATACATGAAATACAAATGAATCAGATCCGAAGTAATTCGCTGAAGGTGTATAGGTAAATGCACCTGTCGCTGAAATTGAGAATGCTCCTTGCGTCGGTGGAGTATCAACAATATATGTCAAAGTACTTCACTGTGGGTCAGTACCTGTTATTCCTCCAGTGAGCACTCCATCTTCATTGACGCTGAAACTTCCAGAATTTGCTGTTGGTGGAGTATTTGAAGTTGTCACTGTTAATGTGACAGTCGAAATATTTGAAGTGAGAGCTGTATCATCGATGATTTGATAGGTAAAACTATCTCATCCGATATATCCAGTATTTGGAGTATAGTCAAATCCTGTTCCAGAAACCACGAGAGTTCCATTCGCCGGATTCGTATAGCCAGTCAATGTGAGTACTGTAGAGTCTGGATCAATATCGTTCATCATTACTGGAACAAAGAAGGTGGTATCTTGAGTGAGTGAATAACTATCTGGAACTGTCGTTGGTGCATCGAAAACAGGATCGATCGTAAGTGTAACTGTAGCAGGAGCCGAATTTATCATTCCATCATTGGCAATAAAATCAAATGAATCACTTCAGAAATAATTTGACGTAGGAGTATAGGTAAATGAACCACCAGGAAGAAGAACGAGCGTACCATTAGATGGCAGTATAGATGCAGTATATGTAAGAGGATTTCCTTCATAATCTGATCATGTTAATGTCGATATGAGAGAAGCGTCTTCATTGAGTGTATAACCAGTTCATGCGACTGTCGGCGGAGTATTCGAAATAGTGACACTCACTGTTACTGTACCTGTATTTGAGAGAGCTCAACTTTGATCTGACATACTGTAGGAAAATACATCTGTTCCGCTATATCCCAAATTTGGTGTATATTGTAACTGATTCGAGTTTATAGAAAGCGTACCATTTGATGGCATCGAAATACCCGATATAGTGAATGTCTGAACTTGATATGGTGTATCAACATCCGTATCATTTGTAAGTACATTTATCATAAGTGGTATCCCCGCAAAAGCACTTCATGAATCATTTACTGCTACAGGAGTATCATTTACACAATCTACTTGTATAGTATGAACCACGGGATCTGCTTGATGTCAGAGCTGATCTGCTGCACGAAAACTAAAATCATCTGTTCCACAGAAATCTGGGCTTGGGTAGTATTGGATACTTCCAGATGAATCATAAGTCAAACTTCCATTCGCTACATTATTTCCTCCAAATGTTTCAAATGTCACTGAATCACCTGGATTGAGGTCGACTCCACTCATAGTTCCATCGATCTGTGATGCATCTTCGAGTCCTACTGTAGTTGTAGGGAAAATGGAAGGTGCAGTATTTGTAGTAGTCACCTGGATACTCGCCTGACGTGGTCATACATCATTGAGAGCATCGATAGATATAGTACTATTAGTATCATAGGGTGGAATAAATGTCAGTGTTCCTACTGATGCAACTGGAGTGGAAAATGAACCAGTATATGTAGCATAATTCAGTATCTGTGAATCAGCATTTGTCGTCGTCCAGTCAATAGTCACTGGCTGTCCTGTAGGCACTGATCCAGCTGAAATATTGAGTACAATTGTTGGTGTATTGAGGATATTAGGGCTATTATTAAGAAGGACAAATCGTGTCGTATATGCAGGAATTGTTGTCGGCCAGGCAATACTAGCATTGACTCCATCGACATATGCAAAACATGCTCCACCTGGACAAGCCTGATCATATGATGCAGCTCCTGTGTTTGAAAATATCAATGTTTCTTGAGGATTTGTATTTTTTATCACAGCATTCATTCGACGTATACTCATACCATCTACCTCAAGATTCACGTTTTGATTAGAAGTTTCGAAAGTGATATTTGCATCCGCAGCAGTAGTTTTTATAGTTACATAAAATGAGAACATTCATCCTGTAGAACTCGCATATGTCTCGGCAATACGATCAGAATATATATTTGTGCGATCACCTGATTGATGAAGAAACGCTCGAAGATTGATATTTCCTGAAGAAGATCTTGCATATCACGTCACGAGATATGTCTGACCTGCTGTGATATTTAAGACATCATTACTCGTGAGCCATATACGATCAGCTACTCCTCCTGAAGGAGTGACTGTAGCAGAACCTCCTATATTTGAACCTACAGGATTATGAGAAAGTACTGGAGCAAGTCATATATCTGCATCGACTGACCATCCAGATGCATCCGTATCAAAATTTTGGTTCGAGAGAAGATTCGCAGTAGCGTATGATCCAGTATTTGTATACGGTTTATAGGCAAAGTATTCAAACTTTACGATATTCGAATCAAATTGATTGAGCATATTTTTTGTATACTCATTTGTATGTCCTCCAAAATCGACACTTCGAACATACGAAGTATTTGGCTTATAATTTGGATATATAGTATTGGAATTTGCCGTAAGAAATATGCTTGATTGATTGGACCCATCGACTTCATCACGCATTTCTATATATGGATAATCTGGATTCTTCTGGAGGATAGTATTTGTATTAAAAGTATTTGTATGAGTAAGTCAGGTATTTTCTTGCGTAACAAGTATCGATTTTGCTCGAGAAGTCAAAAAATTATTATTGGTTATAGTAAGAGTATTTGCATCGATAATCCTTAAGGCATTTTCTGCATTTACCACATTATTTAAATTGATAATTGCTCATACAACATTGTATGAGAGTATACCATAGCTTCCTGTTCCTGATATTCCAGAGCCGACCCCTGAGATAGTATTTTGGGATATAGTCGATGTCACCGTAGCTCCTGAAAGAGAAGGGTTATTCTTTATTGCAGCACAGTGTGTTGATCCTGTACTGCAGCTATTCACGATACTATTTTGAGTAATATCTGTATCTTGTCCGTAGATAATAGCATTTTGTGCTATATTCGTGAAAGTATTTTGACTTACTGTAACAGGAAAGCTACTTGATATAGTAAGCGCATCTTGAGCAATGGCTGAGAAAGTATTTGTCGCAATACTCACTTCGCTTGCATTTACATTGAAAGCATAATCACAGTTAGTAAAACTATTTCATGTCACTGTCGTTCCTGTAGAATTTGTGATATTGAGACAAATTCCACTTCCATTGGTAATAGTACTATTAGAAAGGCTAACTATATTTGAACCACTAATATTTACTGAGTTGCCAACTATAGGTGTCGGAAGTTCGATATTCGTAATATTGATTTGCGAAGAATTCGTAATATTGATCCCATCAAGTTTTGGCTTATTTGCACCACATGATCCCCCATAGCTATTTACCGTGATAGGAAGGAGGGCACTTCCATTTGTACTATTTATCGTGAGTACTTCATTCCATGTATCTGTACAGAGAAATGATACCGTATCTCCCTGAAGAAGGGAAGTGCTATTCACTTGTGCAACTGTCTGCCATGCAGTACCTGGAGTCAGTCCGTCATTGCCATCGTTTCCACTCGTAGCGTCCACATAATATTGAGTAGAGTCTGCGAAAGCAAACTGAAGCGTCGGTGCCGTATTATTTGTAATAAAGAGTACGAGCATGAGCTGAGCTATGAAACGAAATTTTGTATTTTTGTAAGACATACAAACGTATATAAAAAAATATGATCAATGTTATTAGATCATATTTGTAGAATTTATGCAAATTCTGGAGTATATTTTCTGGCATGTGGTATTATTTTCTATCCAAAGTCACTCTCACTCACAGTAGTAAGTCCATAAAGAACGTAATCTGATGGGGTTAAAGTTGTACTATCAATACCCGCCTTCTTGCAAGCAAGAGAGAAATATTGTCCTGGGGAAGTATCGATATGTACCATATGAGGAAGTATGACAGAGAGAACTCAGAGATTCTGCGATAGAAAAATCAGTCACTCTCGACTCGTATCAAGCTCAGAAATATCGCGAAGCACCCGACGATTCTCCGGACCAAAACGATCGGTACGAACATGGATATCTGGAAGTTTCGATATATCTTGAATTTCGAGAGTAAACCTTGCATCCTTGAGACAGAGAAGTGCATTATCTATACATTCGAAAAGACTATTCTCTTTTTTGCAAGCGATGCGACCACTTGATGCGACAACACGTCACTCATGATAGAGTGTGACGAATACTGCATCTTTTATAGTCGTATACTCTGTAGCCTCTGGTGGAAAATCAGAAAGAGTAATAATGCGCTTCTCACGAAGGTAGGTATCGAGTGTTTTTCTTACGAGTGCGTGCATAAGTATGAAATATTATTTACGAAAATTAATAAGTTGCTTCTCTGCATCCTTTTCGATTTCACGTTCATCATTTTCAATCTGAGAAAAAATATTTCCGATTGGGTCAGATCATGATGCCTTATAGGCACCATAATAAATCCATGAAATAAGAGATGAGATTGTACCCGAAAGAGTATAGGTAAGGATCGTGAGACCGAGAAGTAAGAATAGCGCACGAGAAGAAGTAGACTGAGTAAATTGCGTTTGAACTAAGACAACAATACTTGCGGTAACAATCAGCGAAATAGTACTTGCATAAAAAGTAAGAAGTGAGTATCTATACTGAGATATAAGTCCTATAAGAAGTGTAAGAGAAAAGTTATTGATAATAACATGAACAGAAAATGCTATAAGTATCGTCGGAGTCTCTGTGGATATCCCCGACATAATAATATATACCGGTGTAAAAAGTATATACAGTCATATAGACATCCATGTTATCTGAGATATAGTCGTACGACCCCGTGTATATATGTGCGGAAATATATAACTAATGAGTGTATAGTAGAGGATGTTTCCGACCGTCAGGGCGATGAATGTAATAAAAACGAGAAGGAGGGGAGAGGCTCCACTCTCGAGTGAAAACTTTCCTATAGCAAAATATGAGAGTAATATTACTACGACTCCTGCGATCACTCAAGTAATGAGTGCGGAAAGAAACACCATAAAAATACCAGTAGCATCATATTTTGGTGGACCAAGAAGTTCCTCAGTCGTGAGATTATCGATGTTTTCTGTAATAGTAGCCATAAGAAAAAAGTATGAGGAATGCTCATATAGATATGAGTATATCTGCAAGGTTCAAAATGGCAAAATATTTCACTGCAATGAAGTCTACGACATGTCAGACAAAAATACGTTCATAGGCATGTGAGAGTGCTCCTGCAAATATAAAAGTATATGCTGTATCGATAAGACGAGAGTTTTTGGGATACTCGTCTTTTATAAAGATAAACAAAAGGAACAATATGATCGATAGCGTAATAATTTTGAGTAATAGTCACTCGATCGGAAGAGAAAATGCTATACCATTATTGTGAGAGAGTTCTATAGAAAAGAAATTCGATATTCTGAGTGTATTTTGCTCACAATATTCTGGGGTTGCAGCACTATTGAGTTCAGGATTTGTACATATCTCTTTCCAGGACCCAAATACCGTATCTTCGATAAATATCTTCGACCCGAGATCAAAAAAAACTAAAAAAAGAATAGAAATTATTATTACGATTTTTCGCATTAGAGAATTTTATTAATAACAAAGTACATGACTCCTCCGATGATCACCGTAAGAAGAGTTCACCATGCTGTATCGAGAGCCACCATATTCCAACTCCATCCCTTCATCACACTCATAGAAGTGAGCTCATAGGTCATATATGCACCAAATCCGAAGAGTGCAGACTTCTGTAGTATATGGATCAGAGAAGACTTCATCTCTACTCATGGAATGATCACAAGAAAGAGAAGTACGAGAATATAAAGCAGGTAAAATGCTATAGCGGCAGGGAAGTTCATATCAGTATTAAGATATGATGGTATGTATTTCTTAAATGTAGGGAGTATCACGAACCATATCATGATACCATCGAGGATGAGAAGCGTAAGAATTCATGAAATGTAGGAAAGGATGTAGGGGAGCATAAGTAAAATTAAAGATTATATTAAGGAAATATTGTATTGGATAATGCCACTTTTAAATAAAGGATCTAATTATAAAATGAAAAAAAATACTAAAGAAAGCAATTATGGAAAAAATATCTAAAAATAAAACTCAAAATAATAAAAATTTATTTTTATTATTTCCCCATAAAATCAAGATTATATCTAATATGACTAGGGGTGCAAGAATCATGAAGGTAATCTCAAGTCCAGAAAAATAATTAGGAGTACCACATGATTCAGATGAGCAAAATCACGGTATGATCTTAGCAACAAAATATGCTATTATGAATTTTGATACCAATCATCAAATTCAAGCAATAGTTGAATACTTTTGGATAGAATTCATAATAATTAGGAGATTATAGTAACTAAATTTTCGTCTCCGACTGAACCCATTGTTCATAACTCATGTTCGCTTCGACCGTTGCGAGTTTGATGATGCAAGGAACTTCATATTTATGCAGGGACTCTATTTTCGATTTCACCGCTTCATAATTTTCTATACGAGTCTTATAAAGAGTCATAATCTCTTCAGATTTCGTCAGGCGTCATTCCCACCAATAGACACTTTCCATAGGATAATAATTCGCACAGGCAATGAGATGATCATTCAAAAGCTCGATAGTAATCCTTACCGCTTCTGGCTTGGATGGATGAGTAACATAGAGAAGAAGAAAAGACATATTATTTGTAGTGAAGATTTCCTCGAACTTGCGCCATCGAGTCAACAAGATTTCTCATAAGAATCTGAACTCTTCTTCAGAGTTTTCTGGACTCTTCTGGAGTTTCTATGGGGCGAATTTTGATAAAATCAATCTCGGCAGAAACTGCTCCACCATCGGTAAGATAGTTATCTCCGATCATTATAGCTTGTTCGTGAGGAATGTCTAAAGTTTTACATGATTCGAGAAATCATCGTACATCAGGCTTGGCATAATCTGAAGTGATGACTTGAACACCATATTCTTCAAGCTCACTATATCGATCAGACTTCTTCATATTCGAAAAAATCACGATCTTCCATCATGCACTGATGAGTCACTTGATGATATCAATATTCTCTGGAAGAATTTTTCAGTGGTGTGGAGCAACACATTCATCGATATCAAGGATTATTCCGCGTTTTCAGGAATTCCATAGTCAGACAAAATCTACATTTCCAAAAGTCTCATATGCTGCTAAAACTCTCGTCGCTCGAGAACTAAAAATCACTCGAAGTAAATGCACTCATTTTTGTAAAGTAAATCCCTCACGGGATATATCTGATGAAGTTTCTATGATCTGCATATTAATTAGCACTATTTATTTCCTGAATGAGTTTTTCTTTTTGTTTTTTCTTCACTTTTGCCCAGTCACCATTATCTGATCCATCTGATTTCAGTCTTTCAGAGAATTTGGTCCAGCATCGATCGAAAACTTTTTCTTTCGAGATTTTTCCTTCTTGTTCAAGGTTTTCTAGAAGACAGATATAATCCCAAAATATATCTCAGAGTTCGTCTTCGAGAAGTACTCGATTTCATAATCTCAGCTCATCTTTCATCTCGATCATTTCATTTTCGATTCATTCGACGAAAGTATCACTTCCGTGAAAACCACCCTTTCCATGTTGTATAAGATGGGGAATTCTCGTCTCGGAAAGTCAGATGATTTTTTGGATATGAGAGATCATAGTTTTTATAGGAATACTCTTTTTACCTTCTTTTTGCCCATCTCGATGAGCGTACCTTCAGGAGAAATAGTAACGAGAAACTTCGCATCAGTGATTATTTCGCCATTCACACGTATAGAGTTTCCAGAGAGAGCATTTCGTACATCTCAGGAAGTAGTACAGAAAGTGATTAATTTTAAAAGTGTATCGATATGAATCTGATCATGATTACTTTCTCCCAAAGAATTATCATCGATAGCATATATGGTTGATCATTCTGTATCTTTAATAATAAAAATTTTAACTGCTTCAACATTACTTACATCATTCTCATCATACGGTTTCCCATGATACATCATCACGATACGTTGTGCCAGTTCTTTTTTGAGGATATTCGGGTGCTCGCCTCATTCGAGACGCTTAGCTACTGCTGCGACCTCATCCATCGTCGCATCGGTCGCAAGCTCGAAGTACTTCACGATGAGATCATCCGAGATATTGATAAGCTTCTGATACATACTCTGTGGAGCTTCATCGATGGCTACTGTATTCGGACTCGTCTTACTCATCTTCTTTCCATCAGATCCGACCAGAAGATCGAACATCATGATATCTTGTTTTCGCTGTCCGTATGCTTCCTGGAGACGACGACCTGCAAGGAGATTGAAGTATTGCTCCGTCCCTCAGAGCTCGACATCAGAGTCGAGTGCGACAGAATCATATCCTTGCATGAGTGGATAGAGGAATTCCTGGAGAGATATGCGGACACCCGATTTGTATCGCTTCGAGAAGTTATCTCGATCGAGCATTTCTGCCACAGAGAAATTCTTCGCGAGTTCACCGACTCAAGCAAAATTCACCTTATCGAGCCAATCACTATTATAGACGATTTTCGTCTTCTCGAGATCAAGCACACGAGCAAACTTCTCGATGAATACTTTTCCATTCGCACGAGTCTGCTCTCGGAGAAGCATCGGACGCTCTGAGTCTTTATCAGAAGCATCACCAACCATACCTGTAGCATCCCCGATGATGATGATGATCTCGTGGCCGAGTTCCTGGAATTGTTTGAGCTTCAGAATCGGTACCATATGTCCAAGATGGATGATCGTACCCGATGGATCGATCCCGAGTTTGATCTTGAGTTTCTTGCCAGAAGCGAGAGCATCACGAAGATGGTCGCCATCTATGATACGAGCGACTCACTTGGTGAGGAGATTATGGATAGAGGTACTGTAAGACATAATTAGTATGAGATTTTAATAAGTTTTCTTTGCGTTTTTCAGTTTATTTTATTTTTGATAACTAAATTTCCATTTATCGAAATATCAAAACCAAGATATTCACAATTATCAATTGACTCAACAGCTCAGGAGTTTTTATTTTGATAAAGGCATAAGTTATACTGGTATAAAGTGGCTTGCAATACAAAATTTCACTCTTTCGATAAAGTATATAAACCATATTCATAGTATGATCATGGGTATGAAGCTGATAATTCAAAATAAAGACCATGCTGTCATGATTTTATATTTCAAAAAAACATACCACAGAAATCATCAATATCATTTTGGTTGACTGTTCCAAAATCATTACATTTGGCAAAATGATGAACGAGTTTTTTATTATAAAATATCTCAGTACCCTCTAACTTGTATCAATAGAGATCCTTTAAGCCATAGTATCATTGAATTGACCACTTGGATCAAAAAATCATGCTATTATTTTCAGCAAACATTTGACTAGGAATAACTAAAAATAAAGCAATAAGAAAAAATAGCCGAGAGACTCACTTGGTGAGGAGATTTTGTATTTGAAGATTTTTCATAAAGTTACGGTTTTAGTTTTTTTATAGAACTATCGGGTTTGAGTATATATTCTCCATTCTCAAGTAGTGCACCTGGATAATTATATAAAAGACTAAATACTAATCCGTCACTTCATGATGAGAGGACATTTATACTTCCTCCACAGAAATCATCAATATCACTTTGCTTACTTGTTCACCATAGTTTACAGGTGGCAAAATGATGAATTTTCCTTCATTTATAGTAGACATCTGCACCTTCCCAATTACCTTCAGTACTGTATACGCCATTGAAGTCTTTATAATTTTTCAGAGTCCAATTTGGACCAATATATATTTGATTTTCAAATTTCTTACTCTTAAGATTCATAGAGTAAGCTCAACGAATTCAAGTTTGGGTAATTCAAATTTCAAAAGATACTTCTGATTTTGTTACTTGTAGTACTTCTCAATAGTTGAATTCTTTAATATTTGATCAGCCTATAGGAGAAGCTGGAGTAAAAACTGTATTTTGAGTTAACAGTTCTTTCAGATTTTTGGTGCTTAAAAGTTTTGTTTTTTTGTCTTCACAGGAATACTGATAAAGAAATAACGAGGCTGCATATGTGTTCGTACCCCATTGAGTTTTTTCAATATATGGAAATAAAGGTACTATGTAATACAGTATCTTATCTTGCTTAAAAAAATAGAGTGTATCTAGTTTTTTTCAATTCATAAATATCTGAAGCCGATTTCTCGATGTGCCATCTTTTTCCGTACAAGCTTGGTCTTTCGTTAAAACTGGTCATGCGATATCAGCAAATGCGAGACTCGGGATGAGTAATAAAAACAAGATATAAAATATTTTCTTCATACAAAAATCAAAAACTTTCTAAGAACTAATCTCCAATAACTCCCTATACAATCTTATCGATGAGCCCATACTTCAGTGCATCTTCTGCGGTCATATAGTTATCTCGGTCACAATCCTTACGCACCTGATCGATCTTCTGTCCTGAGTGCTTCGCGAGGATAGCGTAGAGGACTTCACCCGTGCGAATGATATGATCTGCAGCAATTTTAATATCCGTCGCCTGTCCTTCCATACCACCAAGTGGCTGATGGATCATGATCTCAGCGTGAGGAAGAGCATAGCGCTTACCTTTCGCACCACCACAGAGGATGATCGAACCCATAGATGCTGCGAGTCCGACAGCTACAGTGATGACATCAGGCTTCACTGACTGCATCGTATCATAGATCGCAAGTCCTGCTGTCACATGTCCTCCAGGAGAGTTCACATAGAGAGTGATAGGGGCTTTCGGATCGACTTTTTCGAGATAGAGAAGCTGAGCAATCACGGTATTAGCGACAGCAGAGTCGATCGCATCTCAGAGAAATATGATACGATCCTCAAGGAGTCGTGAATAGATATCATAGGCTCGCTCTTGTCCACCGACTTTAT
>JAYVIJ010000008.1:0-18227 GCA_043770315.1 Candidatus Altimarinota bacterium
TACGCCTATGACTTTTTTCCCCGTCGATGAGAATGGTCCACTCTGGTTTATCGCATATGATATGCTTGGATGGATCGGTATATCGATCCTGATGATGTATATAATAAGATTCTCGAAAATATGGCAAATCACCTGAGTTTTCATAGCGTCGTGAGTATTTCTTTTCGGACTTCACTTTCTCTGGATTGCTCTCCCTTGGATGAAAGCTCCTTGAATAGCTGGCGAATGGTTTCCGACGTATAATCCTTTTCTCTTTGGACTTCACTTCCTCGTATGAGCGATGCTTGGATGAGTGATCGAGTGGATGAAGAGGAAAAAATTCGAGAAAAAGCTTATTTTTGATTTTCTCTCTGTCTTTTCGTTTGCCCTCCTTGGATATTTTCTTTGGCAGATTCGCTCATCATGAGATTGGGATTATTCATTTCCGAGATGACCATATCACTTTCCATTTACGATGATAGGGATTATCGGACTCATGCTCAGTCTTCCATATTCGAAGTATCTCGGGAAAATACTCGATAACATCTTCCTCTCTTTCGTCGCTCGAGTTTCATATACACTCTATGTATTCCATGTGATCGTGATCGTCCTCCTTCGAAGATACATATTTACTGATATACAATTATGATTCTATAATTGGACGATTTTCAGTATTTCCACACTTTTTCTTTCCATCTTGATTGCCTGGTGAACTCATAAGTATGTAGAAAATCATGAATGGATCAAAAAATAAAAAAATACCAAGATGTGAAAATCTTGGTATTTTTTATAGACTATCTTAATATCGATAATGATCTGGCTTATACGGACCAGTTTCTGGGACATTTATGTATTTTGATTGTTCATCTGAAAGTACAGTAAGCTCAGCACCGATACGCTTCAGGTGAAGTCGAGCTACCTTCTCATCGAGGTGTTTTGGAAGTATATAGACTCCGACTGGATATTGCTCAGTTTTTGTCCAGAGCTCTATTTGTGCAAGAGTCTGATTCGCGAAACTCGTAGACATGACGAATGAAGGGTGACCTGTAGCACATCCAAGATTTACGAGACGACCTTCAGCAAGAAGGATGATCTTATTTCCACTTGGGAGTATGATATGATCGACTTGAGGCTTGATATTCTCCCAAGTATACTTACGCATACTGACAACATCGATCTCAGAATCAAAATGTCCGATATTACAGACGATCGCTTCATCTCGCATCTTCACCATATGATCATGGGTGATGATATCCTTGTTTCCTGTCGCTGTTACGAATATATCTGCCTTATCACAAACGCTATCCATAGTGATGACACGATATCCTTCCATAGCGGCCTGAAGTGCACATATAGGATCGATCTCTGTCACCCATACTGTTGCACCCATCCCACGAAATGCAGCAGCACAACCTTTACCGACATCACCGTATCCACAGATAACGACGATTTTTCCAGCGATCATCACATCGGTCGCTCGCTTGATACCGTCGATGATCGATTCACGACAACCATAGAGGTTATCGAACTTCGTCTTTGTCACGGAGTCATTCACATTAATCGCTGGGAAGGGAAGTCTCCCCTTTTCCATCATTTGGTAGAGTCTATGCACCCCTGTAGTCGTCTCTTCTGAGACTCACTTGATATTTTTCTTGATATTTGAGTAAAATGTTGGATTGGTTTCAAGGCGTTTTTTGATAGATGCAAAAAGTACGGTCTCTTCCTCACATGTCGGATTCGAAAGTACTGAAATATCTTTCTCTGCTTCACTTCCGAGAATGACGAGCAGTGTCGCATCACCACCATCATCGAGGATCATATTGGGAGTTCCACCATCTGACCATTCAAAAAGTCTATGAGTAAAATCCCAGTATTCTTCGAGAGACTCACCTTTGTACGCAAATACTGGAGTCCCAGCTTCTACGATCGCTGCAGCAGCATGATCTTGTGTCGAGAATATATTACAGCTCACCCAGCGTACATCTGCACCAAGTTCTTTAAGTGTCTCGATGAGTACACCCGTCTGTATTGTCATGTGGAGTGATCCAGCAATACGAGCACCAGCAAGTGGTTTTGAAGTACCATATTCAGCACGAAGTGCCATAAGTCCAGGCATTTCTGTTTCTGCGATGAGGAGTTCTTTCCGTCCCCATGGAGCAAGCCCCATATCTGCTACTTTATAGTCCATAATAATAATTTTGAAAAAATAGAACGTCTGAATTGTATAAATAAATCGATATTAATCAAAGAATTTTTCGCCAAACTCTTTTTCTCCTACGGCATCAATATTTCCCTGATCCAGTGTATGATTTTGTCATCCCATAAATCCTATTTTGATTCCACCGAGGATATTTCCGAGTTTTACACATTTTTCCAGTACCCAATTTTGAGAAAGGCCATAGAGTAGTCCTGATCGGAATGCATCACCACAGCCAGTAGCGTCGACGATACTATCGACATATATTGCTGGGATGATCGTAGATGATCCATTGGATCGTATTTCTGCTCCTTTCTCTGCAAGGGTGATGATGGCGACATGACCATTTGCTTCTGCTATACTTACAAAATCTTCTCCAGACATAGCTTCAAATTGTACCCTTTCCGGTTCATTCATGATGGTAATATCTGCTTTGGTCACGAGAACCCTGAGTTCTTCTCATGAAAATATTGGCATCGCTTGCCCCGGGTCAAATATCGTAAAAATTCCATCATGAGTACATTCATTCACTCGGCGGATCATTCACTCTTTTGAATCAGGAGCAACGATCGCAAAATCAAAATCAATATTTCCATGAGTGAGTTCTCCTGATGCACTCATGGCACCAGGATGGAAAGTATTTATCTGACCATTTCCTTCATCACGAAGGATATATGCTTGAGGGCAATAACTTCCAGGTATGGACTGTATAAGTTCCGTATGGATATCCATCTCTTGCATCCGTAGAATATAGTCTTCCGCATCTTCTCCGACAGAGGCGATGATATGAGGAGTCTCTCCGAGGAGTGCGAGTGAATAGGCTATATTGGCAGCAGTACCACCATATTCTTTTCGGATCATCGGAGAAAAGAGAGAGAGATGAAGGTCATGCTCTCTCGATAGGTCTTGTGAGCGGAAATCTCCTACAGTTTGGATGATCGTATCGAATGCGACAGATCCAGAGATGAGTATAGACATAAAAATAATAAGTTGGGAGTAAAATCATGAAAAATCACGGCAGGAGTATATCAAAAAGACGAATAATGTCGAGCCAATGTCCCTCAATAAGTACTACCATTTCAGGGATTTATTATTTATTGCAAATATATTACAATTAATTACTATCATAGTATGAATTTTTAAAATTTAAAAATATGTCAGAAAAACTCCTTGTGAACAATCAAAGCAACAGATTATCTCAATTGATCCTATTTGTCATATCCATAAGTGTATTTATTTTTGCTTCTTGTGCCACAACAGGAGAGAGAAATGAGTCTATATCTGCCGACTCAACAAAACAAGTGCTTATAACGTCTGGCTCTGAGCTAGAGATTGTAAGTGACTCAGTAGTAGTAAGACCGCTTAATACGAGCTGAGAAATACCATTTAACCCCGAAAAACTCGATCCGAAATCGAAGTTAAAGCTGCCAGATGATGTCGACGGTTATGTCGTAAATCAATATTGGATTTCCAGTTCGACACTCTCAACTGAACAATTACTTGCCTTATTGAAGAAATATCCAAAACTTATTCCTATAGCATCACGTACGGGTGGTCAGGTAATGGTTGAGGTAGTAGACGAAACCGATGTTGAAACGGTTCGAGAGCTCACGCAACTTGAAAAAGAAACAGCTATTGATGGCACATATAATCATCAAGTAAGAGGGAAAAACCGGGCAAAAGGGATGTTTTACTAAGTTCACTCTGAGTACGAGTTTTTTTTCTTAAAATTTTAACTCAAACCGTATAATAGGCGTTCATCTCGTCGTAGTATTCCCTTTAATGACACCTATAGTATGACTATTTGATTCATGTTTTAGTCGTGCTTCTATTGGTAGTATCAGTCTTCTTGTGTTTAGGGAAGATTGAGAAGACTCTCAGTTTCTCACTTCGCAAGATTTTGCTCTTTTTCTTCGAGTTCTTTTACGGTTTTACTGATATCCTCAGCTTTTGCATAGGATTGTTGCATTTTCTTCAGCTGAGCTTTTGTAAGAGGTTTTTTCGGTCGATATCCTCCTGATGGCATGAGATCTCATATTCCCATAATCTGAAATTAAATAGTTTCGATAATCCCACCAAGTTTTTCTATCTTGCCTACGATATCCTCATATCCTCTTTCGATATACTCTACATTCGTAATAGTCGTCTCACCTCGAGCGATCATACCAGCGAGGATCATCGTGACACCAGCCCGGAGATCCCAGCTCGATACGGTTGTGCCTTTTAGATGTGTACGTCCAAATACCATTGCTTCATGAGGATTCATGATAGCGATATGTCCTTTCATTTTTTCGATCTCGATGAGCCAATTCAGTCTTCCTTCAAAGAGTACTTCATGTATCCGTGATATTCCTTCTGCTTGTGTAAGAAGGAGTGCAAATGGTGACTGGAGATCCGTCGGAAATCCAGGAAAGACGCCTGTCTGGAGGTTCGTCGGACGCAGACTTGTACGCGAATTATAGACGATAATCGTATCATCATCTGGTGTATCAAAACGAACTCCTACGTCTTTACACTTTCCGAGAAATGCTGTCAGATCTTGTACTCTTGCTCATTCAATCCGGATAGATGGCTCAGCAGTCAGGGCTCAGAGGACGACGAATGTCCCGCTTTCTATATAATCATATATCACTGTGGCTTCAGCATGGGTACGATCTACTTCTGCTCCTTGGATTGTGATATTGTGTCTATAGTCGATTTCTATGGCAACTCAGAGTGACTGAAGAAATCCGATAAGATTTATGACATGTGGTTCTATGGCGGCGAGTTCTATGAGTGTTTTTCATTTTCGGAATGCTGCCATCATGAGGATATTCTCGGTAGCGGTTACGGCAAAATTTGCTCGTATGGTGATATCTTTTTTGTTGTCTGAACCTTGAAATGCGATATTTTCGCCTTCACCCATATTCTCATATCCATATGTGGCAAAAGCACTTAAATGCTCATCGATAGGACGTTTTCCGATATTACATCATCCTGGATAGGGGATTTCGAGTCCTCAAAATCGAGCCAAAAGAGCAGGAAAGAGGAATATCCCGACACGGATTTTTTTGATCTTATCACGGTCAAGTCCATGGATCGACATTTTCGTACTATCGAGATGTATCGAGCTTCATTCCCACGTTACCGCCACACCAAGGGATTCGATAATCGCAAGAAATGTGAGGACATCTCCGATTTTTGGAACATTATGCAAAGTAAATGTCTCAAAAAAGAGTCCACACGCAATAAGTGGAAGTGCTGCGTTTTTCGATCCAGAGATTTTTACTGTTCAGCTGAGGGACTGAGGTCAGGCGACTTTAAGCATGGGCACATGATAGAAGATAACTTCTTTATTTTAGGAAAATAGAGGAGAAATGCAAACGATACTCAGGCGAGAGAATATTTTGACAAATGTAAAATACTAAATATAGTAATATTACTTCTAATTATTTTATATGACAGATAAACTCCAAGACTCTCCGCAACAGCCAGCTTGATCAGCTATATCTCCTCCAAAAGTTGCCGCTATTTTGCAAGCCCGACCAGTTCAAGTTCATCTTATCAGTCAATCAATGGCACCCAAGTTAGATGCTAGTGCAATAAATACAAGTAAGCTTCAAGACGTATTATATGACCTATTTGATAGAGATAATCCTGATACGATTTACGCTTTATCTCCTCAAGAATTATTTACCCCCGAGTATTTTCCATATGCTCGAAGTACGATCTTAGATGATGAATTTATTGAGGCATTAGGGAGCTTTTTGGCTAAAGAATCCTTTCGCATAGAAGGTATATCTTATCTTAATGGAATGCCTGTAGTGTATATAGAAATTAGTGTAAATTTTACTGAAATAGAAGACGAATAAAATTATAAAGCATGAATCCTGTATCCGATACCGCGAATTGTCTCGATATTGATGCTCTTATCGAGTTTTTTGCGTATATTTTTGATGTGTGTATCGATCGTGCGATCATAGAGATAATTATCATATCCCATGATATTTTTCATGAGAGACTCTCTTTTAATGACTCACTTCGCATTCTTGATAAGATAGTCGAGGATCGCAAATTCAGTTTTGGTCATTTTGATTTCTTCTCAGGAGAGGAAAGCAAGATAATTTTTCGTATCAAGTATGACATTCCCGAATGTTACCATCTTTTCTTTTTTGCCATTTTCTTTTCGTTCTTCTGCACGTTTTGCTACTGCTGCTATACGAGCCACGAGTTCTCTTGAGCTAAATGGTTTTGATACATAGTCATCAGCGCCAAGCTCTAGGAGAGTGACTTTGTCATCTTCAGATTCTCGTGCTGAGAGTATGATGATCGGGGTGCGGCTGGTCTCTCGGATTTCACGACAGATTTCTATACCATTTTTTCATGGAAGATTGATATCGAGGATGATGAGTCCCGGATTCTCTTTTTTCCAAATATCGATGGCTTCTCTGCCATCAGAACATACGACGACGGTATGACCTGACTGTTCGAGGTACATTCGAAGGGGAGTGATGATTCCTTGATCATCTTCTATAAGGAGGAGGTGCATAAGAGAAAAAAGAAACGCAAATAACTTTATTTATTGTACTCATGGTTCAGAGAAAGCAAGGATAGCGTAGGCATGAAAGTCATTATTATGCAAGACGAAATATTGGTTTATTGTTCGAAAAACTGCTAGAATAGGCTATACAGGGATTGAAAATTTTTTACTTTTCACTATAATCTTCACACAAATTTTACCCTCTAATGCTTACATTCTACAAACAACATATCGTTAAATCTGAAATATTTGAAGCATATAATCAAGATGAGATTGAATTTGTAAATCAAATGATCGTTAAAGAAATGTATACGCATCCTGAAGATTTTCATTTTTATAATAACCAATACCACCCTGTTACAAAGGCTGGGGAAATATTTCTTGAGAAGCTTTATATTCAGTTTAAGAAAAGAAAGTTTTATCGGTTTTCTTTTTCAAATGGTGAGCATTGAGTTTATGAGGAATGAACATTTTCCATTGAATAATTTTTAATATCATCGTCTATGCTTAACCAATTTAATGAGGAATATAAATGAGTCATGCTCTCTGCAGAGAATCGTGTACGTCGTTTCGGACATAAAGAAATCCTTCCAGAAGATGTCATTGTCGAGATCGCTTCGATCCGAAGTGGGAATATCTATGATCTTTTTACGAGTTTCGGACTCAATGAATCAATCATCATCGATGTGCTTTCTCGACCACCATTTTCTCCACAAAATTTACGGGATGGATCTTATGTCGGTATATCTGATCGTGTCAAAAATCTCATCGTCATGAGTATGAAGATCGCGGCGAGTTTCCAGAAATCCCAAGCAGGTATTGAAGATTTCCTCCTTGCGATTTTTCGAACAGAAACTGAGAATTGGTTTTATCAGATTCTCGATTTTGTCGGTGTCTCTCCGAAGGATTTCGAGACCCAAGTCATCGAGATCAATACTCTGATAGCATGAGCATCGGTCACAGGAAATGCAGAAAATGGATGAATCTTCGGGCCGATCGAAGAGATTATGAAAATGCTCGAATGAACTTTTGCTTCAAAAAAGGGGGAAGGTGAGGAAAGCGGAATTCCGCTGAAAAATGGACAAACGCCCTTCTCTCAAAATAAACAACAGCAAGGAAAAGAATCAAAAACACCAGCACTCGATTTTTTTGGTATTGATCTCACTCTTGAAGCACGAGAAGGGAAGATCGATCCTATTACCGGACGAAATGGTGAGATCGATCGACTGATCAGTATTTTAAATCGTAAAACCAAAAATAATCCCTGTCTTGTCGGTGATCCTGGAGTCGGAAAGACGGCCGTAGTCGAGTGACTTGCTCTGCGTATCGCTCTTGGTGAAGTGCCATTTGCCATGCGAGATAAGCGTATCATCTCTATCGATATGTCGCTCATGGTCGCAGGTACGAAATATCGAGGAGAATTCGAAGGTCGACTCAAGCAAGTTATCGATGAAGCATCAAAACTCGAAAATGAGACTATTCTTTTTATCGATGAGATCCATACGATCATCGGGGCGGGAGGTGCGGAGGGGACACTCGATGCAGCGAATATCTTGAAGCCTGCAATGGCTCGTGGAAAGATCTGCCTTATTGGTGCGACAACGATGAATGAATATCAGAAATATATCGAGAAGGATGCAGCACTTGAGCGACGATTCCAGAAGATCGATGTCCCTGAACCAGATCATCCTACTGCAGTAGCAGTGATCTCTGGACTTCGTGGAACTTTCGAAGAGTTCCACAATCTGATCATAGATGATGATGCGATCGAAGATGCTGTCTCTCTTTCGACGCGGTATGTGACCGATAGATTCCTTCCTGATAAGGCGATCGATCTTATCGATGAAGCATGCAGTGTAAAAAGCATGACCTACACGATCGATACGACTGAAGTCGAGGAGATTAAGGAAAATATTGCTATACTTCAGAAAGATATCGAAGCACTCCTCATCTCCCAGCAATATCAGAAAGCTCTCGCAAAACGTCGTGAGATCGAAAAACTCCAAAAAGATGCTGATGAAAAACGCAAAAAACGGGTCATCCCTCGGAAAAATCGCCTTCATATCACTTCATCTGATGTCCAAAGAGTGATCCATCAGATGACTGGTGTCCCTTTGAAAAATCTCGAAAAAGAAGATCTCTCGAAGCTTCGATGACTAGGAGCTGCTCTGAAAAAACAGATCGTCTGACAAGATGAAGCCATCGATGCGATCGTGAGCTCACTCAAGCGCTCTCGTGTCGGTATTTCTTCGACCAAGCGTCCGATCGGATCTTTCCTCTTTCTTGGTCCTACAGGAGTCGGAAAGACGGAACTCGTGAAAGTCCTTGCAAAAGAATTCTTTGCTGATGAGAAAGCTCTGATCAAGATCGATATGAGTGAGTATCAGGATAAGTCGAGCGCATCGAAACTTATCGGTACAACCGCAGGGTATGTCGGCTATGAAGAATGATGACTTCTCACGGAGAAAGTTCGACGTAAGCCATACTCGATCGTACTTTTTGATGAGATTGAAAAAGGGAATTTCGATGTCTACAATCTCCTCCTTCAGATTCTTGAAGATGGGACTCTTTCTGATGGAAAATGACGAAACGTGAATTTCAAGAATACGATCGTCATCATGACTTCAAATATGGGTTCAGAAGAATTCAATACTCAAGCACAGAAGATCGGCTTTACGACGAGTGATTCTGAAGAAGAAAAAATTATAGCAGATTATGCTGCCATCAAAGAAAAAGTCATGAAATCTCTTTCGGATGCTTTTGCTCCAGAATTTCTCAATCGTATCGATAAGACGGTGATATTCAATCCACTGGATAAAAAAGTACTCAAATCTATCGTCACGATCCAACTCGATGAATTTGTTGCAAGACTTCATACTTTAGGTATAGCATTCACCTATGATGCGCGACTCGTCTCTCATATCGTATCTGAAACCTATAATCCTGAGTATGGGGCTCGTCCTGTTCGCAGATATATCCAAGATAAGATTGAAGATGCCATCGCTGATGCTATGGTAGAAAAAAAATCAAAGAAAACAGTATCTCTAGCTGTAGAAAAGAAGGTTCTGAAATTCACATGGAAGTAATATTTTAAACAGTAAAAAGTTTTTATAAAATAAATTTGACAAAATGTAAATATTAGTATATTGAGATTGTATATTTACTATCTCAATATTTTATGTTTAAGAAATCTCTCCTTCTCTCAATTATCGTTTCGGCTGGAGCTCTCGTTTATGTCTCTACATTGATCCAGGCAGATATGACAGATGTCTACGCTATAACGAATTGTAGTGGAACTCAGGTAGTACGAGTGTCACCAGGAAAGTTCGAAGTTCGCTACGTCGAATCCAATCTTCCAGGATGTACAGGAGCAAAGGTTCTTCATTTTAATACAGCGAGTTCATCCAATACTGGATCAAGTAATACTTCCGATCTCAAAGATACTATCGTTATGGATGAAGTGACGAACTGTAGTGGACTCAGGCTTACTTCACTCTCGAATGGACGCTACTATAGCACTCGTGTTGCACCAAATCTTCCAGAATGTGTCAATACAGCATATGATCCAAATATCAATCCAGACACTTCAAGAGTGAATCTCGAGAATGGTCCACTCCTCGATCTTGCCTCGACTGATATCGTGAACTATCGAACGGAGAAAATGAAAAATGATAAGATTCGATTTGCAAATGTCCAGAGAAGTGTGCGAATGCGAAGAGCAGCAAGTATGCAAGCCGAAACAAGAGCTTATCTCATGAACAATGATGCGGTCGTCATCGAAGGGAAAGAAACAGGATGGGTGAAAGTACAGGGAACTCAAGTCGTCGTGAGTGATGTTCAAGAAAATACGGTTGCTACGAGTTCTACAGGAAAAGCTTCTGGTTATACTGCAGCGAAATACCTTCGTAATCCAAATGCATCTGACCTTGTACGTATAGAACAGGCAGATCAGGCATACTGGAGTGATATCGCCCGCGTGAAAGTTGCCTATAAGGTGAATGTCCGTTCTCATCCTTGGTATACCGCGTCTATCGTAGCAACCCTCGGAAATGATACTCCACTTTATGTTATTTCTACAGTAGATAACTGGTCTGAAATACGTAATGATGAGTGAACTATACGTGGATATATCCGATCAGATTTTCTCACGATCGATCGAGTCCAACGAGTTGATAATCCAAATTATCAAAAATAATCATAGATATTTCTCGTAAAAATCCCTGAGAGTCAGGGATTTTTTATAGTATATTCTCTCTTTATAATGAGATTTCTCGTATATATTATTTGCATTTTTCTCTATTATTTGATACCATAGATGTATCTTAAATATTTTTTTATGTCAGAAGTATCCAATCTCTATATATTCGACGGTTTTTCTGAGACGGAGATATCATTCTTCCTTCTTATGAGTCAGACACAGCTTCGGAAATCATGAGAGGTTATCATCTCTGTGGGTGATGAGTCAAATGGATGTGCATACTATGTCAACCGTGGATCAGTACGAGTCACAGGTTGAGGGAAAGAACTCGCGATTCTCGGTTCTGGTTCATTTTTTGGGGAGATCGCACTCATCACCGATGAACCTCGTACAGCGACAGTCGAGACGATCGAAGATACAGAGCTTCAGGTATTTCTTAAAGATGACTTCCTCACGCTTCTCAAGCGAGGCGCACATAGTGATGAGATGCGTACAGAGATGCTCAGGCGTATTATGGAGCGAGTAAAGAAATAGATATGTATGTGATATCAATGAATCCATCATGGCGTAGATTTCTTATATAAAGTATCTGCCTTATTTTCAAAAAATTTACCATGAGTATCACGATATGCACGAATGGTTGATGGGATTCTCCGATTTCCTAACCTCGTCGTTAACTCAGGATCAAATCTTGATATATATAAGTTTTCCTTCTCAGTTCATAGAGAGCGTAGATTTAATTACCTCACTGCAGTTAAGGCAAAAGATTTAGATTTCATATTTTCCGATCAATCTTGAGATGAAATTCCGGATAATAAGAAATATGTGAATATCCCAAAAATGAACCCTCGATTTTATCCAAAAAGAAAATTGAGAAAAGATAATATGTATACTAGAGTCGATCCGTATATTTATGCTGATGGAAAATATAATTTTGTGCTTTGGTACGATACAGATCCACTTTGTTTTGTATCTTTTGATATAATTGAGAAAGAAGCCGTAATACATTCACTTCAGGGTATTGGAAAGCTCGATAATGGAAAACTCAGTCATTTTGACTGGAAGCGTACGCTTATTGATGTAGTTGAAGATTATGCTCGATTAAGATCATTAGAATCAGTTTCGATCATAAAAGGAAAAGATAATTTATGGTATCAAAATTTTGAGTCGCGCGCAGAATCTATGTATGATGATACGGCTTTAAGTCTAGGTTATTGAGGTACTAGAATGGTAAGATTAAAAGCAAAGAGACTCTCTGAAAGACAATCTAGAGAAGTAGAAGTTCTAGTAAAAAGAATTGAGTACACATAGTCAGTTAAATTAAATAAACAAAAAACACGGATATATCCGTGTTTTTTTAATGCCTATCAATTTAGAATCCCATACCTCACATACCTCCCATGCCTCACATACCTCCACCAGGTGGCATGCTTGGCTCTTCTTTTTTCGGAGCATCGACGATGAGTGCTTCAGTCGTGAGGAACATCCCCGCTATAGAGACAGCGTTCTCAAGTGCAGAGCGAGCCACCTTAGTAGGATCGATGATACCAGCTTTTACGAGATCTTTGTACTCATCAGCGGCAGCATCATATCCGAAGTTGATATCATCATGGTTGGCGACTTCATTGACTACTACTGCACCTTCTTTTCCTGCATTATCTGCGATCTGACGGACAGGGTAGGTGAGTGCGCGTGCGACGATATCAGCACCGACTTTTTCTGCAGGAGTGAGTTTTGCTCCCTTCAGAGCTTTCGCAGCCTTCAATAGTGCGACTCCACCACCAGCGACGATACCTTCATCCACAGCAGCTTTGGTAGCATTCAGAGCATCTTCGATGCGGAGTTTTTTCTCTTTCATTTCGACCTCACTTGCTGCACCGACCTTGATGACGGCGATACCACCTGCGAGCTTCGCAATTCTCTCTGCGATCTTTTCTTTATCATAGTCTGACTTCGTGACATCGATCAGTCGTCGAAGTTCGCCGACACGACCTTCGATGAGGTGCTTCTCTCCTCCACCACTGATGATCGTAGTAGATTCTTTCGTCGATACGACTGCTTTCGCATGTCCGAGGTGCTCGATACTCGCATTTTCGAGCTTGTATCCTGTCTCATCGGTGATGAGGGTTGCACCTGTGAGGATAGCGAGATCCTTGAGCATTTCTTTTTTGCGATCACCGAATCCTGGAGCCTTGATACCGAGGACGGTAAGGACTCACTTGAGTTTATTCAATATGATACCTGTCAGCGCCTCTCCGTCGATATCGTCAGCGATGATCACGAGTTCACGACGACCAGATCCTGCGAGTGACTCGAGGACTCCGAGAATGTCTTTGAGGCTTGAGATCTTCTTATCTGTGATGAGGATATGTGCGTCATTAATACGTCATTCCATCTTTTCACCATCGGTGATCATATACGGAGAGATATATCCATTATCGAACTTCATCCCTTCAGTCACTTCGACTTCGAGACCGAAAGTCTTACCTTCTTCGACGGTGATGACACCATCTTTTCCGACTTTTTCCATCGCAGCAGCGATGATCTGTCCGACCTCAGCATCTTGCGCCGAGATCGTCGCGACTTGCTCGATCTCTTCCTGAGTCACGAGGGCTTTGCTATTTTTTGCGAGCTCAGCGACCACGAGAGATCCTGCTTTCTTCATACCATTTTTGAGCTCGATAGCATTGATACCGCTTCGTATCTCACGAAGTCCTTCTTTTACCATAGCATAGGTGAGCAGAGTAGCGGTCGTCGTACCATCTCCGGCAGCATCGTTGGTCTTGCTTGCGGCTTCCTTGATGAGTTCAGCACCCATATTCTCGATCTTATCTTCGAGTTCTATCTCTTTTGCTATAGTGACTCCATCATTGGTGACTTGAGGAGCTCAGTAAGATTTAGAAAAAATCACATTGCGACCCTTGGGTCCCATCGTGCAGGTGACGGTCTTCGCGACCTTTTCCATACCCGCGAACATTTTGAGACGAGCTTCGTCTCCGAAGTGAATTTGCTTTGACATAGTATATAAAATGAGAGAAATTAAATTGATTTAAACGGTATTGTATATAAAATATTTTTTATTTTGGTAATATGGACGTTGTTTTTTGAGGATGATACTATCAGGCATGTTATGCGAGAATTAATGGAAAAAAGGGATTGATAACTTTTTGTGGAGATGAGCCTTACGGCAATCCGTCTGTAATAGAGTATGCGCCTTGATCTTCGTGTGAAACTTGTGTTTTTCGAGTCTGAGCAGGAGTTGAGAGAGTGATTACTTCTATCGAATCAAGTCCATTCAGGCATCTCGCTCTGGCTCCATGGGATTCTGTTGCTTTTACGACTTGTTCTCGTGTCTGAATTTCGAATCCTGCTGGTATCTGTCCTCGGTATGAATGGGATGAGAACGTACACGTGGTGGAGTAGTTTTTGGAGAACTCCAATGAGCTTGACACCATTGATTTTATTGGTATCTTAATCTTATTTACTATTATGTGAATTTTAATACTTGATTGAGAAACTTCGAGCTCCTTAAGAGTAAAGGCAGCACTCGAATGAAGGGAAATCGATTTTCATCATCCGGAGAATACGAGTGAGATGCAGAGGGTTACAGGAATTGTTTCTCTCTTGTCACCAGTGCAACGACAAGACTTTCTCTGATTATGGCAGGATGGTTATGTTACAACCCCAAAATGATTTCAAGTCTGATCGAAATGAGACGTTGGAAACTATTTGGTGACTCTAACGCAAGAACAATTTCTTGAATACTATAGGGCTAGTTCTCAACTTCGAGAGTCAAATAAGTGAGTAAAAAGAATTATTGATACACTGATTTAGTTCACCCTCGCCAAAATATACTCAAACGCGACGATCTTATAGGTAGTGTCACCGACCTTCACGTCATCACCAGAGTACTGTCCGCTGATGACTCGATCTCCTTTTTTGAGGTCGGTTTTTATTTCTATGCCGTGTTTATCGGTACGACCTGGTCCAACAGAGAGGACTTCGTAGAGGGTCGGGCGTTCCTTGTTCGGGCTATCGGGGATGATGATACCAGAAGCCGTGATCTTCTCTTGCTCGACAGGCTTGAGGAGGACGCGATCTGAGAGGGGAGTGATCTTTTCGATCATGTCATGAGAAAGACTCATAATATATAGAAAAGTTAGAGAATAAAAAATCGTGATAGAGTATCACTTAGTAATATTATATGAATTTTTCATGTAAGTCAAAATATTTAGCACCTATTTTTGTAAAGTGCTAGAAATAGATAATGCATTTTTCGAATTATCATTTTTAAATAAAAAATACCTGTACAATAAAATTGCACATAACCATTATTCATATATCAAAACTTGCTTGAGTTCCAGCTGTCGAGCATCATAATCTTCTCTGACCATTACTTTGAGTTATAGGGTATGCAGGCATGGAAGCTAGGACTGTGGACTTCAGGCAATTCTCGCAAAGCATGATAAGATACGGTCAAATGCAATATGAATACTTGATACTGCAAGTCTGACGATCGTGACTGTATGAGATACTTCTCTCTCCGTATTAGAGCTTCTTGCGTAAATATATAGACCAAATAGTTCTGGATGGACTCTCTATCCAGAAGAAAGTAGAATTCTTCTTGGATTTGCTCAAGATCAACTTCAGTCACTTTCATCAAGATGAAAAGAAATGGCTGAACTGAAGAAAGTTGCTTAATAAAAAAAATCTCCCATTTGGGAGATTTTTTTATGAGACATGATGCATATTATCGCCTTGTGTCATAGGAACAGGACATTCGATCATATTGAGGTATTTCTCCATATGTTCGACATCACGCATTTGCTGATCGTGGCGTTCTTTTTTGGCTGTTTTGGTATGGAACTTATACTTCGTGAGAAGTGTATAGACGAACTGCCAGTAGGAGCAATCAGGCATATCGACCCCACCGATAGTACGTATTTCCTTGAGATAATTCTGAGAATAGTAAAACTCTTCTTTCGTCCCGATATTATCGAGGTCGGCATCTTGGATGATCTCTTCGAGGTGAGTCTTGGGCTTCGAGAAGAGTACGGTCGCCATGATGATCCCTTCGATTTTACGGATTCTCCCTTCTGGATGTCCTTCTTTTTCGAGCCATTCACGCGCGATACGAGCACCGAAATATTCATTTTTCTCGTATTGTACGGTGAATCCAGTATCATGGAAGAGTGCTGCGACTTGGAGATCTTCGAGGTCTTCTCACTCGACTCACTCCGCCATCGCGAGATACGCAGCACGAGAGAACACGCTTTCGGTATGATGCGGATTGTGATAGGGGTAGTTTGTACATTTTGTGAGGAGTTCATCCGTGCGTGCTTTTGCTTTTTCGATAAGAGACATAAGAAAATTGGCTAATAAATATTTTTATTTCTGATCATATGATACCACTTTTTTCTTTTTCTTGCAAAAAAGAGAACTTTTTTTATAATCAGCGCGTTCTCGTGCTTGTCACATCAGAAATGAGATCTCAAAATCCTATTTCCAGACACCTTCTACATAATAATTCTCACTTCCATGAAGCTCACGTATCGTCTTCTTCTCATCGTCGCTCTCACTCTTGTATCTGCTCTCTATGTATTCCCATGGGACAAATATGGAGTCGAACTTCCTACTTGGGTCAAGCCATATAAGCTTGGTCTCGATCTTCACGGAGGGGTCGAACTAGACTATAATATCGACCTTACTGCGGTACGATCTCAGACAGGTGGTCAGATCAATGAAGCTTCTATCATTGATTCACTCAAGGGGATCATCGATAAGCGTGTACGAAGTCTCGGACTCGAAGAGCCGACAATCCAGACAGCACAGTATGGTCCAGGGGAATCACATCTTATCGTCCAGATACCTGTACGTGACTATGGAAATATATCTGAAGAAGAGAAGCGTGTAAAGAATGCAGAGGACATCACTCGTGCAAAGGATACTATAGGTAAAGTTGTCCAACTCGAATTCCGAGAAGCAAAAAATGAAACGACGGAAGAAGATAAAAAAGTTCGCCGGGATATCGCAGAGAAAGCACTCACAGAATCGAAGACAACTCCATTTGCGACAGTCGGTACAAAGTACCGTGATCAATATGAAAATGTTGCATATATTTCTACTTCGGGATCACTCTTACGAGAAGCTCAGTTCGATAATGTCGACACTATAACAAAGTTTCCATATACGAGTCCTGTCACCTATATTCCAGGAGAAGAGACGATCAGTGCCGATGCAGATGGAAAACCAGTCACTACCAAGGCTCTCGGTGGATATTCTATCGTATATCTCGAAAGTATGAAAGAAGTAGAGATTCCAGCTGTCGGTACTGGGGCAGCTACGAAGCAAAAAGAGTATGTCTACTCTATGATATATGTAGATGAGCGTCCATCACTTTGGACTCCCGCAAAGACGGCTGATGGAAAAGTCCTCAACGATAAATACCTCACTCGTGCAGGCATGGCATTCACTCAGGCGGGTGTGCCACAAGTAGAGCTTATATTTAATGACGAAGGAAAGAAAATATTCGGAGAACTCACAAAACGTCTTATAGGAAAACAGATTGCGATCTTCGTAGGTGGTGAGCTTCTCACAGCCCCTACAGTCCAGGCAGTTATCTCTGATGGAAGAGCAGTCATCACGGGTGATTATACGATCCAGAGTGCTCAGCAGCTCGCAAGTGATATCAATACTGGTATTGTACCAGCTCCGATCTACCTCACGAGTGAGCGTACCATCGATGCAAAAATCGGACGAGATGCTCTCGGGCAAATATTCGTCGCTGCTCTCGTAGGGCTTGCTGCTATAGTGGTCATGCTCGTATACTTCTATCATGTTAGCGGACTTCTTGCGGGAATTGCCCTTATAGTATATTCTATGATGCTCATTGCTCTAGTGAAATTTGCTGGAGTGACTCTGACTCTTGCTTCTATCGCGTGAGTGATCCTCTCTATCGGTCTTGCGATCGATGCGAATATCCTCATCTTTGAGCGTATGAAAGAGGCACTCCGATCAGGTCTTCATATGGAAAAAGCCATCTCAGTATGATTTGCAAAGTCATGGACAGCAATATGGGATTCTCATATCACGTCTCTCACTTCCGCAGTGATCCTCTATGTATTCGGTATTTCCCTTATTAAAGGGTTTGGTCTTATGCTCGGTCTTGGTATCGTCCTTTCGCTTTTCACTGCTATGTGGGTATCACGAATACTCATCATCGCCGTCTCTCGTACAAAACTTGGTCATAGTGCCAAAGTATTCGTCGGACTCAAAAAATAGACTTTTTATAAAAAACACTTAAAATCGGGACTCTATTGTCCTGATTTTTTATG
>JAYVIJ010000009.1:0-18222 GCA_043770315.1 Candidatus Altimarinota bacterium
TAAGATGCAAAAGACTATCGTCGTCACGGTAGACACCTACAAAACACATCCAAAGTATAAGAAACGATACAAATCTTCTGTAAAGTTCTATGCTCATGATGAAAACGGACTCGCAAAACTCGGTGATACTGTCACTGTTTCTGAGACTCGTCCACTTTCTCGTCTTAAGCGTTGGCTTCTCATAGAAGACTCTATCGTATCTCAATCAAGCAATTAGTAAAAAGTGAGATCTGTGGAATCCTCCACGCTTCAAAGCTTTAAACTTTAAAAATTTATAATTCAAATCTATGATTCAGGCAGAAAGCAGACTCGTCGTCGTCGACAATACTGGTGCTAAAGAAGTCCTTTGTATTAAGGTTCTAAAAGGATCAAAGCGCCGCTATGCGAGCGTCGGTGATATCATCGTCGTATCAGTAAAACGCGCTCTTCCTAATGGAAATATCAAAAAGAAGGCTGTATGTAAAGCGGTTATCGTTCGTACTGCAAAAGAGATTCGTCGTGAAGATGGCTCATATGTACGTTCTGATGATAATGCATGTGTCATTATCGATGATAAACTCGAACCAAAAGGAACTCGTATATTTGGTCCAGTATTCCGAGAGCTGAAGGCTCGTGGATATCAGAAGATCATCTCTCTTGCTCCAGAAGTCGTGTAAGCTCCATCCAAATAACTCAATCTCCATTACTCAATTCTATTATGAAAATCCATAAAGATGATCAGGTCATCGTCATCGCCGGAAAGGACAAAGGAAAGAAAGCAAAAGTCCTACGTGCTCTCCCTCGCGAAAACAAAATTATCGTAGAAGGTGTAGGTATCGTCACTCGTCATATGAAGCGCCAAGGTTCTACTCCAGGACAAAAAGTATCATTTGAGAAAGCTATCGATGCTTCGAACGTCATGCTTCTTGATCCAAAAAGTGGTAAACCTACTCGTATCGGATATAAAATCGAAGGTGATAAAAAAATTCGTATTGCAAAAGACTCAGGTACTACCATCTAAAAAGATTCATTTTAGGATTATATTACTCTTATAATCCGCTTAATTCCCCTACTTATGACTTTCAAAGAACAATACATCAAAAAAATCCTTCCAGAACTTGCAAAAGAACTCGGAATTGATAATCCTATGCAGGTTCCTCATATAGAGAAAATTGTTCTCAATATGGGTATCGGAAGTTACGTCGCATCAGGAAATAAGGATTTTTCTAGCCTTAAAAATGATCTTGCACTTATCACAGGTCAACTCCCTCGTGTAAATCATGCTCGTATCGCTATTTCGAACTTTAAACTTCGTAAGGGTATGCCAGTAGGTATGATGGTAACGCTTCGTGGTGATCGTATGTATGCTTTTCTCGAAAAATTGATTGCTATTGTCCTTCCTCGTGTTCGTGATTTTCGTGGTGTATCTGGTCGTGGATTCGATCAAGCTGGAAACTTTAACTTTGGTATCAAAGAGCATACGATTTTCCCAGAAGTTCCCCAACTTGATGTTGTCAAGCCTCATGGTCTTCAGGTAACAGTAAAATTCAAGACTCAAAGTACAGCACATTCCCGTGCTCTCCTCGAAAAGCTTGCATTCCCATTCACAAAATAAATCTCTTTTTTCCTTGATTCACTCTTCGTAATTTGTAATTCTCTCACTATGGCTCGTAAAGCTCTCGTACATAAAACTAGTGTCGCACACGCAAAAGCTGCTCAAGCTCATGCTGCTGGAAAAGAAGTAAAATTCTCTACTCGTCTCTATCATCGTTGCTCTAACTGTGGACGTGCCTACGGATATATCGGTAAATTCGATCTCTGTCGAATCTGTGTCAGAGAAAAAGCAAACGCTGGTGAACTCATGGGTGTCCGTAAATCAAGCTGGTAGTCAGTAGATAGAAGGATGATGGAATGATTTTCCACATCAAATCTCTCAAAACTAATCTCTAAAATCTAATTCCTCAATTATGATCACCGATCCAATCGCAGATCTCCTTACTCGTATACGAAATGGTTACCTTTCTCGTCTTGCTACGGTAGAAGCTCCATACTCTAAACTCAAAGCAGAAATTCTTCGTATTCTTAAGAAGAACGAGTATATTGTTGACTTTGTTACTTCTGAAGATAATCGTACTTTTACGATCACTCTTCAGGACGTTCGTAAGACGAAATATATTCCGTCATTTCGACGTATTTCTAAGCCAGGTCAGCGTATTTACGTGAAATCAAGCGATATAAAGAAGTCTCGAAATGGTGTCGGTATATTTATTGTTTCGACTCCAAAAGGAATTGTTACAGGATACGAGGCACATGCCCTTGGTGTTGGTGGTGAACTTTTATGTGAAGTCTACTAAATGGTTACTAGAGGATAGGGGATAGAGGATGGTGATGCTACGCCTTTCCCCCCACTCCTAATCTCTAAAATCTAAATTCTAAATCTATCTATTATGTCTCGAATCGGAAAACAACCCGTAAAAGTCCCAACAGGAGTTTCTGTAACTCTTTCTTCATCAGAAGTGAAACTTACAGGACCAAAAGGAGTACTTTCATTTAATATTCTTGAAGGTGTGGTGGTCACACAAGAAGGAGATACTCTTATAGTCTCTATTCTTAATCCTGAAAATAAACAACAAAAAGCATTTTGGGGATTGACTCGTGCTATGCTCCAAAATATGGCAGTTGGTGTTTCAGAAGGTTATACAAAAGCTCTTGAAGTGATCGGAGTTGGATATAAATTTGATGTGAAATGACCACGAAAAATTGAACTTTCACTTGGATTTTCTCATAAAGTAAATGTCGATGCTCCAGAAGGGATTACGATCGAAGCAGATAAAGATGAAAAAAATAAAATTCATCTGAAGTCTCATGATAAACAACTTCTTGGTTACTTTGCAGCGTATATCCGCTCCCTCAAGAAACCTGAGCCATACAAAGGAAAAGGAATACGATATGTCGGTGAATATGTTCGAAGAAAAGCTGGTAAGACAGCAGGGAAATAATCTCATTTTCTCCATTATCAATTATACGTTACCATTCTTATGCTTAATAAAGTTCAAAATCGCATCCGTCGAGCCACTCGTGTTCGCGCTCGTATCGAAGGTACTGCAGAAAAACCTCGTCTCTCAGTTTTTCGAAGTAATACTTCTATAAGTGTTCAAGCTATTGACGATATTACTGGTTCTACTCTCTGTAGCGCATCAGATATGTCTGCAAAAAAAGGTACAAAAACAGAACGTGCACAAACCGTAGGTATTACCATTGCTAAGGCAATGCTCGATAAGGGTATTACTGCTTGCGTTTTTGATCGTGGAGGTTACCTCTATCATGGTCGTGTAAAAGCTCTTGCTGAAAGTGCTCGCGAAGCTGGACTCAAATTTTAGTTTTTTTCTTTCTCTAACTCTCATTTTCTCGTATGTCAGATAATCAGAATCCAAATATCGAAGAAGTCACAGAATCTGTAGCTTCTGAAGCTGCTCCTGAGGGGGTTGCATCTGAATCTTCAGCTCCTTCATCTTCGAATGATAAGCCTTCTCGGGATGCTCGTCCTCAAAGAGGAGATCGTCCTCGTGGAAATCGCCGTGAAGGTGGTATGCGAGAAGAGGAGAAGGAATTCAAAGAAGAAATGCTTTCTATCGATCGTGTTACTCGTGTAACTGCGGGAGGACGCCAAATCCGCTTTCGTGCTTCTATCGTAATCGGTGATGGAAAAGGTCGTATCGGACTCGGTACAGGAAAGGCCGGCGAAGTACAAGTTGCGATCGAGAAAGCCATTCGTGATGCAAAAAAGCATCTTATCACTTTTCCTATCGTCAATGGTACTATCCCTCATGATGTTGCCGCTGAATTTAAGGCTTCAGGACTCTACATTCACCCAGCTCATCCGGGTACTGGTATCATCGCTGGAGGTGCAGTACGTAAAATATTTGCGGTTTCTGGTATCAAGGATATCATCGCAAAACAACACGGCGCTCCAAATGATATCACGAATGCTCGAGTCACACTTAAGGCTCTCTCTCTGTTAAAACCAATTGCTCTTAATAACTCTTTCACTGCAAAAAAGGTATCATCTGAAGCTAAGATCGAATCTAAAACCGAAGAAAATGTCCCCGCAAAAAAAGAAGCTTCAGCGAAGAAGCCTGTAGCAAAAAAAGCTCCAGCCCCAAAAGCAAAAGCTGAATAATCAATGTAAAGATATTTCTTATACGAGACAAATCTTATACCATACACTTTAAACTCATATCTCTATGTCAAATCTCTCAAACATATCACCAACTCCTGGTTCTCAGACTCGTCCACGTCGTGTGGCACGAGGCGTGAGCTCTGGTCTCGGAGGTACTTCTGGTCGTGGTATGAATGGTCAGAACTCTCGTACGGGTAAGGGAAAACGTTATCCTACATTTGAAGGAGGACAGACTCGCCTCTTCATGCGTACCCCAAAACGTCGTGGATTTACTGCATTCGCCCCAAAGGAGTATGTGACAGTCAATCTCACACAGATCGAGAAACTTGCAAATGAAGGTATCACTACAGTAGACTACGCAGTACTCTACGAGCGACGTATGATTCGAGAAAAAGGAAAACTCCTTAAGATTCTTGGTTCTGGTACACTTACAAAATCAGTTACTGTCATGGCTGATGCTTACTCTTCTTCCGCTAAGGAAATGATAGAGAAGGCAGGTGGACAAGCAAATGTATAAATTTAACTATCAAAAAATCCCTCATGTAAATGGGGGATCTTTCATATATTGCGATTTTATATAATTATAGCAGATCTATCGTGTAAGAGGGTTTCTTCTTATTGTCATTCTTCTTAAAACCACTCTGCTTTTTATTTGATTTCTGCCAGTTTATCTCTATAATTCGCCCAATCTTAATAATTTTTTCTATGATTACCAATCTCAAAAAAGTCTGGGCAACTGAACATATCCGTAAGAAAATACTTTTTACTGTTGGTATGGTAGTTGTCTATAAGCTTCTTGCTACTATTCCAGTACCAGGAGTCAATATTGCTCTTCTTGATGCTTTTACGACACAAATCCAAGCAAATACTCAACTCGCATTTTTTGGATCGATCATGGGAGGCGGTCTTGAGCAATTTTCGATCGTTCTTATGGGACTTGCACCTTATATCAATGCGACGATTATTATCCAATTGCTTACAGTTATCGTACCATCACTCGAGGCACTTAAAAAAGAAGGAGAGCAAGGACAAAAAAAGATCAATAACTATACTCGATATCTTACCGTTCCTCTCGCTCTCGCTCAAAGTTACGGTATGATCTATCTTCTTAATAGCGTGATAGGTACTGGTGTCGGTGGTGCACCCATTATTGATACTACCAATTTCATCGGTGTTATACTTCCTGCTATGCTTTTTATTACCGCTGGTACGATGATCCTTCTTTGGCTTGGTGATCTTATTACAGAAATGGGTATAGGAAATGGTACTTCTATTATCATCTTTGCATGAGTACTTGCATGAGTTCCACAGCATATCCTCGGATATCTTTCGACACAAAGTTATGGCCTTCTTCTTGTACTTTTTCTTCTGACCGTTGCAGTAATCTATGTTATAGTAAAGTTTACGGAAGGATATCGTAGAGTTCCTCTTATATATACTCGTACTGGTCGTGATGAGCGGTCATATTTTCCTATTCGAGTGAATCAAGCAGGTATGGTTCCCATTATTTTTGCGGTTTCACTTATCACATTCCCCGCTCTTATTGGTCAAATCCTTCAACGTCGTGGTACAGGTATGAGTGCAGAAATCGGCGAGTGGTTTGCGACAAATCTCTCACTCCAAAATCCTGGATGGATTTATATTTTAGTCTATTGACTCCTCGTTCTTGGATTCTCTTATTTTTATGTTTCTATTACTTTTAATACTACAGAAGTGGCAGAAAGCATACAAAAACGTGGTGGGTATATTCCAGGTATCCGCCCAGGAAAAGAGACCTCTCATTATCTTCAAAAGGTTTCTGATCGATTAAATCTTTTTGGTGGATGATTTCTTGCGCTGATTGCTATATTTCCATATGTGATGACGAAGATTAATAATGAATTCTGAATTGTGAATGCTGGAGTATCAAATATTGATTTCCTTATTTCTGGTGCTGGTATTATTATCGTGGTTGGAGTTATCCTTGATATCATTCGTCGTATAGATACCGATATGAAGAGTTTCGATTATAAAAAGTTTCATTAAAAATTTCTTAAAATATTTAAGGTTTTTTTCGTCAATAAAATATTTCGAAATGCGCTTACTTAAATATGTAAGTGATGAAGAAATATTTTTATTTTATTCAATAAGCCATTCTCCTATGCGAATCTGTGTTTGGGATACAGAAACAACAGGTTTTTCTACGAAATGAGGTGATCTTGCTCGCCAACCATACATCATACAGTTTGCTGCTATAGAAAGTGAATATGAAGATGGGGAATATACGGAGACGGCACGACATAATTTTTTGATTAAACCCCCGATCTCTATACCATTTGGTGCTTCGCAGGTAAATGGGATTTATGATAAAGATGTGATTGATTGTTTACCGATCTCAAACTATATAGAAGATATCATCCAGATACTCAATCGTGCTGATATCGTCTCAGGTCATAATATCGAGTATGATGAGGAAATCCTTTCTTATGAACTCGAAAGACTCGGGAGAAAAGGAGATTATTCACCGAATAAAACTCTCTGTACGATGAGGACTTCTACTGATTATTGTAAGCTCCAAGGGAGAGGATTTTCTTTTAAGCCACCGAAACTTTCAGAGCTACACCGCCATTTGTTCGGAGAATATTTCGATGGAGCACATGATGCGATCGTCGATGTAGAGGCGACCACGCGGTGCCTTATAGAACTCATGAAGCGAGAGGTGATCGTTCCTGAGACGACCAATCTTATGCGATTATTTTAATGTCTTTTGTATTACCAATAGCCGAGCTCTGTTATAATATGTGGTTGTCATGGTATAATAACAGATTCTGTAGTAGGTATTTGAGATCAAAGTCTTTTCTGAGAAATATGAATAGTATCATTTTGACTCCTATAAACTCTATTTCTTGTTCTTGATAATGGAGATATAGGGAGGAGTTCCTTGAGTGATACAATCCGATATCCTTTCGCACGAATACCATCTATGATATCAGGAAGGGCTGCTACAGTATCAGATTTGATATCATGTAACAAGATGATACTTCCAGATTTCGTTTGACGAATGATGTTTTGTGCGAGGATTTTCGGATTTTTTGCTTTCCAGTCATATGCGTCTACGTTCCACCCGATGATCGGTCCAAGATGGAAGTATCAGACTCGATAATCTTCTACTCCATAAGGAAATCGAAAATACTGTGGGAATGTGCCAGTAGCAAGAAATAAACGTATTTGTGTCCAAATAATCTGCTTTCCTAATTGAAAAGTTGAGAGTTTTTTTAGACTCGGATGCGTATAACTATGATTTCCGATGATATGTCATTCTTTGAGGATCTTTCTGAGAATATCCTCATTTCAAGCAATCCTATTTCCGATGACAAAAAAGGTAGCAGGGACATGCTTTTCTCTTAGTATATCAAGGACTTCAGTAGTATGTTGTTTATGAGGACCGTCATCGAAAGTAATACTCACGATATTTGATCTATTTTGCGTGATATCGCCATGAGATACCCCCATAGAAAAAAAAACTTGGATCTGTATGGATGTGAGAACAAGTCAAAGAAACATAGAGAATCTATTTTTGAGAATGCTTATGTGATAATACCACTTCCTATAACAGTACTTTCTTCGTAGAGAACACATATTTGCCCACGAGTGATAGCACGCTGTGGAGTATCAAATAATATTAAAAACGTATCTTTGATGGATTGAATCGATACCAATTGGTCTTCTTGTCGATACCGTATCTTTGCCTGATATTTTTTTCATGGTTCGAGATTTCCCCCGATCCAATCAGTTATAGAACATTCTTTACTATAAAGCTCAAGTTCTTCATTGGTACCTACAGTAATTGTATTTTTTTTCGTATCTTTTGCTATCACGAAAAGAGCTGGGCCACCTCAGATTTCTATACCTTTTCTTTGACCGATCGTGTAGGAGAATGCTCATTCATGTTTTCCGATGACTTCGCCCTGAGTGTTGAGTATATTTCCTGGATTTTTCGGGAATCGACGTTCGAGAAATTCTTTCATACTGACTTTTCCGATAAAACAGAGTCATTGGCTATCTTTCCTTTTTGCATTCGGGAGTCAGACTTTTTCTGCTATGATGCGAACTTCAGATTTCGGAAGATGTCCGATCGGGAAGAGTGCTTTCGAAAGCTGAAATGATGAAAGTCGAGCAAGAAAATAGGATTGATCTTTGAGAGGATCTTTTCACTTGAGGAGATTTCCCTTCTCATCCTTTTGCGCATAGTGTCATGTAGCGATCCCATCGTATCCAAGGGAAAGTGCTTCTTCAAGAAAGAGATCGAATTTGACGAGATTGTTGCAGAAAACATCGGGATTCGGAGTATTCCCTTTTTCGTATTCCGTATAGATATAATCTACGATTCTTCCCTCGTACTCTTCACGATAATCAAATGTAAAAAAAGGAAGATTGAGATATGCTGCGACTTTTTTTGCTTCTTCGAGATCTGCGAGTGTCGGACAGTTTCAAGGATTTTCCTCATCGAGATAGTTGATCATAAATCCACAGGATACTTCATATCATTGTTCCTTGAGTAGGTAGGCCGAAACAGCTGAATCGACTCAGCCAGAAAGTCAGACAAGGATTTTTTGTTTATTTTTTAACATAGGGTATAATTTTAACATGACAAACTCAAATCATCCTGAAAAGAAGGTCGATGATGCTACAGCTATTACGAGTATGCCAAATGGTTATTCCCAATCATGAGAGTATGTTGCAGAAAAATTAGTGAAGCGGTGATATGGACGAATTATATCTTGATTAACTTGAGGTGCAGTGAGTGTTATGATGGAAAAGGCAATACAGAAAATTACAAATATACTTCATTGGTAAGTGACTGTAAAATTTCTTTCCAGTTTTTTGCCCTATAGAGGAGAGGGTGTTCAAAATCTACATGTCGATTCCAGGGTTTTTCGAGTAGGACACATGCAATACCATTTTTGGTGAGCTCATGAGCATTCTCCATGGCATCATCGATCATGAGGGATATTCCATATTCTTTACAGATAGTCGATTTTGGGAGTGCATCTGTAGAAAAATGATTCACAAAATGGATAATCGAGTCATCGAGAAAAGAAAAGTGAGATCGCACCCAACGTGTTGTCCGTTCTACTTTCCAAGACTCTTTATTACTGCGCGCAGTGACAATAGCGATTTTTTTGCCAAGTTCATATATTTTTCTTACGCCTTCGAGAGCATCAGGTACTGGAGGAACGGATTCTGGAGCAAGGGTGTATTGACCATATCCTTCCCATATTTTTCCGATTTCTTCAGGAGTGATATTATTGCCGAGTCATGAGGCATCATGTTTTCTGATTTGCTCGACCGACTCGATGTGCAGAAGCTTTCCTTGATTTTGTGCAAATTCTAAAAATCATATGAATGTACTTGCAAGAGTTTCATCAAGATCAAGTCCTATATGAGTATGATGCTTCCATTTTAGGTATTCTATATGCATAGAAAGGAGTATAGAGAAAAAATTGATAAAGTAAAAAAATTGATTTTCTGAGACTTTTTCGCATAATGGAGATATGCGAAAGCACCAATACCGTGATATCATCTGTAATACCTGTGAATGTCGACATCTCTCCGCTGAGGATATTTATGATGAGGTTCGAGTGCAAAATCCCAAAATCGGAAGAGCTACTGTTTATAGAAATATTGAAGCTATGGCGGAAGAGGGATTGATCCGTCGTTTTCCTGGTATCAATGGCAAAACATACTATGAATGTAATCCTTCGACTCATGCTCATCTTGTCGACGAGCATACAGGTATATTTTGTGACTTTCCGATAGAAAATGTGAGTGTGAAAAATATCCCTCCCGGATATGAAGTATGCGAGATTCGAGTACAAATTCGAAAAAAAGAAGATTAGATTGCTTACGTGCATTTCTTATGAAAAAAAATACCAACAATCCACTTATAGTGATACAACATCTTACCAAAAAAATTGGGAAAGCGACTCTTCTCCATGATATTTCATTTTCTCTTGCAAAAGGTGAAGTATTCGGGTTTCTCTGACCCAATGGTGCAGGGAAGACCACGACGATGAAGTGTATCCTTGGGATTATGCGACCAAATATTGGTGAGATCCAAATCCTCTGATGAAGTATCGACGATGTGGAAGTACGTCAAAAAATAGGATTCATGCCAGAAAATACCTATCTCTATAAGTATCTTACAGGGGATGAATTTCTCGATTTTAATTGAGCTTTTTATGGTCTTTCTGGTGCAGAGTTAGAAAAATGTAAAGACAGTGTACTAGAGAAAGTGGGACTCACATATGCTCGGTCAAAGAGACTCAATACGTATTCAAAGGGTATGCTTCAGCGTATAGGTCTTGCTCAAGCAATACTCCATGATCCAGAAATTATATTTCTCGATGAACCAATGAGTGGGCTTGATCCAATCGGTCGAAAGATGGTGAAAGATTTGATGCTTCATCTCAAGAAAGAAGGAAAAACTATCTTCTTTAATACGCATATACTTTCTGACGTAGAAGCGATTTGTGATCGATTCGGAATTATATCGAAAGGGGAACTCATTGCTGATATGAGTGTAAAAGATCTTTCCGTATGAATCGAAGAGTATTTTATGGAAAAAATTCTTACGCATCAAGGAAAGGATTTTCGAGGGCAATAAGATAAATGAGAATAATTATGAGAATTATTCTCATAATAGTTTGATTTTTCGCTAAGATAGATTATACTGTCTTAGTTATTTCTTTGCGATTTTTGATGGGAATAGCATACTCATATTTTATTTCCTTACTTCAAATTTATGAAAAAAGAAAATCCTTCGGTTATAGCCCTCAATCATCTTCTCGCAGCATATACAGTCACATCACAAAATGCTCGATTTTGTCATTGGAACGTTATCGGTCCAGTGTTTGAAGATAACCATGAGATATTTGGTGAGATCTACGATATGTTTGCGAATCAGATCGATGTGTTTGCTGAACAGGTTCGTATTCTCGGAGAATATCCAATCTCGAGTTTTGCTGAGTATCTGAAAATAACTTCACTCAAGGAATATAGTGGCATCATGTCCGCCGCTGATATGCAAAAAGCTCTTCACGATGATCTCCTCCATATTTCAGATGAGATGACGAAGTTCATCGATGAGACCGATGAAGATGCTTGTACCCAAGATGTCATCATCGCGGCGAAGAAAGATCTCGATAAGAAAAAATGGATGCTTCGGGCTATGCTGGGAAAGAAGTAGGAAAAAATATTAAGAATCATTCTTATTCGTATAAAACTTTTTTAAAAATAAGAAATCAACCAAATTGGATTTCTGGGGAGAATTTTAGTCAAGAAATGTTTTACTATTCTTATGTATATTTAACTATGAAGGCAAGTGATATTTTCGTAAAAATGCTCGAGTCCTATGGAGTGGATCGGATCTATGGAGTTCCAGGTGAAGAGAATCTCGACTTTCTCGAGTCTCTTCGGACATCTTCGATCGAACTTATCCTCACACGCAATGAGCAAACAGCGGTATTCATGGCGGCCAACCATGGCAGATTCACGGGCCAGCCAGGAGTCGCTCTTGCTACCCTCGGACCAGGTGCGACGAATATGGTGACAGGTGTAGCATATGCTCAGCTTTCTGGACTTCCACTCATCGTCATTACGGGACAAAAGCCGATCAAAAAATCAAAACAATGACTCTTTCAGATCATCGATGTCGTCGGGATGATGCGACCGATCACGAAGTATGCGACTACGATTATCAGTGGTTCTCGTATCCCTTCTCTCATTCACAATGCATGGAAGATTGCTCGCTCTGAGCGACCAGGAGTCGTAGCGATCGAATTTCCAGAAGATATCGCAAGTGAAGAAGTTTCTGTCGAAGATATATCAGCACATCTTGAGAAGATCCGTCGACCCGTCATCGATGATAAGATGCTCTCGAAACTTATTTCTGAGATCGAAAGAGCCAAGCGTCCTATTATCCTCGTATGAGCGGGTGCCAATAGAAAGCAAATATCGAGATATCTGACAGGATTTATCAAAAAATATCATATTCCATTTTTCACTTCTCAAATGGGAAAATGAGTCGTCGATGAGTCACTTCCTGAGTATCTCGGGACGGCATCACTCACGACAGGAGACTATATCCATCAGGCGATTGCTCAGTCGGATCTCATCATTTCTATCGGATATGATCCGATCGAGAAGCCGACGACACTTATGTGAGTCGATGGAACTCCGTCGATCTATATCAATTTCTATGAAGCGCATATTGACGACGTCTATACTCCATACTTGGAGGTGATCGGAGATATAGGCAATATTTTTTGGAGACTTTCGGAGGGAGAAATACATCATACATGGGAGTTCGATGAGATCTATGCGATCAAAGATATGTATACGAAATTTCTCACCTGACACCTCGAAGATGAGATTGAGTCAGAGTCAGAAGTTATGTGACCACGTCAACTGACCTATGAACTTCGAAAAAATCTCGAAAGAACGGATATTCTCACTCTCGATAATGGGCTCTATAAAGTCTGGATTTCTCGGAATTATCCGTGCTATGAACCCAATACCCTTATCCTCGATAATGCTCTTGCGACTATGGGAGCGTGACTCTCTTCTGCGATGAGTGCTAAGCTCGAATACCCTGATCGAAATGTTATCTGTGTGACAGGTGATGGGGGGCTTGTCATGAATCTCGGAGATCTCGAAACTGCAGTTCGTCTGAAGCTTGATATCACCCTTATTGTCCTCAATAATGGATCATATGGGATGATCGAATGGAAACAAGAATGAGGAGGCATGAAGAAATGGGGGCTTGGATTCGGGAATCCGGATTTTGTGAAACTTGCAGAAAGTTTCGGGGCTCGAGGTTTCCGTGTGGAGAAAAAGTCGGATTTTGACTCGACACTTCAGAAGGCGATGAGACTTCCGGGGCTCAAAATCATCGATCTTGTATTCCAGTATCCAAAAGATATAAAATAATCTTTTTTTTATGGCAAAAATCGTCTCTATGAATCCATTCACTCTTGAAATCAATGGGAGTTTCGAAACAATTTCTCGTGAAGCACTGGATGAAAAAATTGCTCTTGCGCATCAGGCTTTCCTCTCATGGAAGGAAGTTCCAAAATCACAAAAGAAGACCCTTTTCCTCGAGCTTGCTCGAGTGATCGAATCACGCCGAGAGGAACTTGCAGAACTCCAAACACGAGAAATGGGAATGCTTTATCAAGCCTCATTCGCATGACTTGGATCAACCGGAAAACTCATCAGTTGGTTTGCAGAGAATTTTGAATCACTCCTTACGAATGAGATCGAGACCAAAAATGGGACCACTCATGAATATCAATATGATCCCCTCGGAGTGATCTATGGAGTCGCTCCATGGAATTTTCCATTCAATCAAGTTCTCCGTGCTGCTATCCCGAATATCCTTGCTGGCAATACGGTTCTCTATAAACATGCTTCGAATACTCCTCTCGCTGGTATTCGAATTGAGGAGCTTTTTCTTGAAGCTGGCTATCCTGTATGAGTGTACCAAAATATTATGATCCTAAGTTCAGAAAGTGAATATATCCTCTCAAGAAAAGAGATACGATGAGTGAATCTCACAGGCTCTGAATGAGCTGGCCGTTCTATCGGATCACTTGCAGGAAAATACCTGAAGCCTTCGGTTCTCGAACTTGGAGGGAATGACGGATTTATCATCGCTTCGACGAAGCATCTTGAATCTATCGCAAAGGAAGCTATGAAAGCTCGAATTTCGAATAATGGCCAGAAATGTAATTCTTCGAAACGGTTTATCGTCCTTGAGAAAGACTATGATACATTTCTCGAATATGCGAAAAGTGCTATGGAGTCTCTTATTGTCGGTGACCCGATGAATCCTGAAACAGAGCTTGGACCACTTGCTCGTGCAGATCTCGTCGAAGAGATCGATGCGCAAGTACAAAAAACTCTCTCTGAGTGAGCTCGCCTCATTACGGGTGGAAAAAAACTTGATCGGACGTGATATTTCTATGCACCGACGATCCTTGCTGATGTGACTCCAGAGAAGACGAGCTATCGAGAAGAGATATTTGGCCCCGTCGCTTCCGTGATCCGAGTGAAAGATCTCGATGAAGCTATAGAAATCGCGAATAACTCTGATTTTGGACTTTGCGGATGTGTCTATGGGGATGATATCGAAGAACTGAAGATGATCGCTCGACGTATCGAGACAGGGATGGTATTTCTGAATAAACCTTCTGCTTCTCAAGCCCATCTCCCATTCGGTGGAGTGAAGCTCTCTGGATACGGTAAAGAAAATGGTCCAGAATGACTTCGAGCATTTACCAATAAGAAAGTGATCATATATTAATAATGAGAATAATTCTCATTTTGATTTGATTTTCCGTAAATATTTTATATACTCTTTACGTGGTTTTCTTGACCCAAAATTCTAATTATTAATTATTTTTCCTATGTCTTGCTGTGATACTGAATATATGTTCGAATCAGTCAAAATCGACACACCTGCTCCTGCTTTCGACCTTCCTGCATATGATCCGATCAAGGATGATACGACCAATGTATCTCTTGAAGATATGCACGGGAAGTGGACAGTACTTTTCTACTATCCAGCTGACTTCACGTTCGTCTGTCCGACAGAACTCAAGGATATGGCAGAAGCAAAATCAAAATTCGATGAACTTGCAGTCACAGTACTCGCAGCTTCTACAGATACCGTCTTCTCTCATCGTGCATGGGTGAAGCATGAAGGACTCATGAAGAACTTCCCCTATCTCATGCTTGCCGACCACAATACTGAGGTTGCTGCAGCATACAATATCCTCGATGAGAAATCAGGAATTGCTGGTCGTGGGACATTCATCATCGATCCTCATGGTGTCTGCCGTGGGATCGAGGTGACCTCTGGTCCACTTGGTCGTAATTCTGATGAGCTCATCCGCAAGATCGAAGCACTCCAGTTTATGGAAGCCAATCCTGGTACTGCTTGTCCTGCAAAATGGGCACTCGGATCAAAAACTCTCAAGCCATCTATCAAGATTGCTGGAGAAGTCGAGGCACAACTTCAGTAATTGTTCTCTTTAAAAAATCCCTCCTCAGTTACGAGAGGGGATTTTTTATTCATTCGACTCAATTTATCGTTTCCTGGATAACATCTACCGTTGTCCGCTCGATTTCTGTGATATCAAATGTTCTGAGAGTACAAGGATTGGTAGGATCTCAGCTTGCAATATTAGCGAGGAGTTCACCAGCACAGTCGAGGGGATAGTATCGATTTTGGTCTGTTATTACATTGCCTACTATATTGAGAGCTATAATAGCTTCAGAGACTCACATTTCTGGTCAATTTCAGCTATAGTAGAGATGGTTTGGGCGAACGAGAGTGTATCATCTTGAGGCACGTATCCTTGCTACAGGTAATACTATGCGAGTTTTCTCTTCTCTTATTTTCTCTTTCCATTCAAAATCTATCATTACTCCCTCTGGGAGTTTCGATGGTTTCAGGTAGTGAAAGGCTACTGGAGTGTTATCAACGATGAAGTCTAAGACATAGGGGATCATCCTTGCTTTATCATTTACGATTCATCCATCTAATTCAAAAACGAATGATTCAACATGGATATGATATTGTCCATTCGCAACCTTTAGTACGGTACAAATATTCTGAAATGCATCTCATTGTTCCAATAATCTACGAACAATTTCATGTTGTTTACGAACAAGAGGTAGTTCCTCTTGTTCAGCGACTCATGGTGGGGTAGTGATTGTCATAGAAGAGAATTTACTTTTAGAGTATTATTACATAAAATAAATTTTGTCAATTCATTTCACCTTCTTTTTTGACAAAATCATTCATTTCAATATTATCCAAGAACATTTTCGTATGAGTTTTTACGAATACTCGTATTTTGTAGTATCAAAATACGAAATTTTCTCGTAAAGTTGCCGATGGAGTTATGACCCAAACGCCCTCATATATAACCCCTTTTTCATGACCTCTACGACCCAACAAGATGACTACTATGCTCAGGTACAAAATGCAGCACAGTCGTGAAATGATGATAAAAAGCCTCTGAAACTGAAGCTCAAAGCGGTAGTCAAAAAATCTTCTGATGAAACACCAGAAGCCATCCTGGAAGCAGTCGTGCCACAAGAAAAACCGAAGGCACGTCTTGTCGAGCGTGAACACGCAAGTTCAGGACTCATGAAATCAGTCATGAAATCATGAGCCAATGACACATGAGAGAGAAAAGATGATCGAAGAGAAGCAAAAACTTTCCCAAAGATTTCTTTTGCGAAGGCAGATCATAAGATCAAAGTTCTCGAGAATCGTCCCGTCATGCAAATTCACGATGAAGTACCAAAAAAGCGTGTCGGAAGTGGTCCACTCCCTCCTGTGGGATCTGCAGGACAAGCTCGCCTTCGTGATGACTCAAAGCCGATGTTTCAGCGAAATATCGGATTCATGACTCCATCCAAAGATGGAACAGCGAAAAAGTGAGGAAAGGCAAAAACAGCGAAAGAATATGCAGAAGACGCAAAGCGCCGAGGAGTGAAGACGATTGGAGGAGCAAGTGATGATGGAACATTTCGACGTGGACAAAAAGTCGGAAAGAAAAAAGAAAAATTGCTTGAAGATATGAAGCAAGTCTTAGTCGATCGTACTGGACAAGAAGTTTCTGTGCCTGATATGATCTCAGTAAAAGAATTTTCTGATAAAATCGGAGTATCAGCGGCGAAAGTCATCGGAGAGCTCATGAAAAATGGAGTCCTCGTAAATCTCAATGCACCGATCGACTATGATACGTGTTTTCTCATCGGTGAGGCATTCGGAATCAAAATCAATAAAGAAATATCGGAAGATGTCTCTGTCGCGGATCTCATGGATGGAAATATCGCTGATCTCATCAAAGAAGATGATGTATCGAATCTCATCGGACGTTCACCGATCATCTCGATCATGGGACATGTGGATCATTGAAAAACATCAATTCTTGATTATATCCGTAAGACTTCCGTCGTATCGGGTGAAGCAGGAGGGATCACACAAAAGATTGGTGCTTACCAAGTTACCAGAGGAGATAAACGCATTACCTTTCTTGATACTCCTGGACATGAAGCCTTCTCCGTCATGCGTGCTCGAGGTGCCAAGCTCACTGACATTGCGATCATCGTGATCGCGGCTGATGAAGGGATGAAGCCTCAGACGATCGAGTCGATCAATCATGCCAAGGCGGCAGAGATCCCTATGGTCATAGCCGTCAATAAGATGGATAAACCAGGAGCGAATCTCGACCTTATCCGAGGACAACTCGCAGAGCAGTCACTCCAAGTCGAAGAATGGGGTGGAACTACGGTCATGGTTCCAGTGTCAGCTCATACAGGACTTGGGATCGAAGATCTCCTCGATATGATCCTTCTTCAGGCAGATCTCCTCGAACTGAAGGCAAATCCTGATCGTCCTGGTGTAGCGACCGTCATAGAAGCCCATCTCGATCAGAAACTTGGTTCAGTCGCGACGATCCTCGTGAATACAGGAACTATTCGTAAAGGAGACACTATCGTCTGTGCATGAGCTTCAGGAAAAGTCCGAACGCTCAAAGACTATAAAGGAAGAAATATCGAAGCAGCACTTCCTGGAGTTCCCGTACAAATCACAGGTCTCTCTGATGTAGTACAGGGAGGAGATATCCTTCAGGTCGTATCGACGAGTGAGCTTGCTACGACACGTGCGAAGGATTATACCCTCGCGAAAAATAAAAAATCCATCCACGCATTCGAATGAGCATCCCTCGGTATGCTCATGTCTCGACTCAAGTCTGGTGCTCTCAAGCAACTCAAGATCGTCCTCAAGACTGATTCTGGAGGATCGCTCGAAGCACTCAAGTCTTCTCTCGTGAAGCTCTCTACACCTGAGACACAAGTGGTATTCATCCATGCTGCAGTCGGAGAAGTGAATCAGTCTGATGTCATGATGGCTGGTACTTCCCAGGCTCTTCTTATCGCCTATAATGTTTGACTCCTTCCTGCTGCGAAGAGCGCACTCTCTCAGTCGAAGATCGAATTCA
>JAYVIJ010000010.1:0-6031 GCA_043770315.1 Candidatus Altimarinota bacterium
TTGTACTGAAGTGATACACCGTCCTTAAGACGCTTTGCATTGAGGCGGACCCATGCAGAGTATCGTGTTTTTCCGCGAACTTTCGAGAGTTGCTGTGGAGGAGAGATAGTCATAGTATTTTTGAGTTATGAGTTAAAAGTCGAAATTAAAGCATATACGCTTTTTCTTTCACCTTTATACGAGAGTTATGCTACAGAAACATAAATATCACGATAGGTGCGTCCATCGAATCGGACACGGCGCTTCTCCTGGAAAGAGACGACTCCATCGCGTACTGCGAAGAGAGTGAAGTCAGTTCCTTGTTCTACACCACTTCCTGCCCAAAAAGAATTTCCTTTTTGGCGAACGATGATGTTTCCAGAGATTGCTGGTTGTCCACCATAGATTTTTACACCGAGTCTTTTTGCTTGTGAATCACGACCGTTCGTGGTCGATCACATCGCCTTTTTATGTGCCATACTGTTGAGAGATTAGATTATAGAGGTGAGATTTCGATTTGAGAGAGTTCCTTTGGGGATCTATCATAGCAAATCTAGAATCTATTATTTATTATTCGCATATCGAGCAAATGCCTTATTGGCTTCAGCCATCTTATAGACATCGAGCTTCTTCTTTACGGCTACTCCAGTTTCTGTAGCAGCATCGATGAGTTCTTGTGCAAGAAAATGACAGAAATCTTTTCCACTTTTTCCACGTGCAGCACCGAGGATCCAACGAGTCGCAAGAGCAAATGAACGTCCTGGAGGAACTTCTGTAGGAACTTGGAAGATTGCACCACCGACACGCTTTGGACGACATTCGATCTTTGGAGAGACATTATCTATTGCCTTATCGAATACTTCTTCAGGATTCGTATATCCCTTCTGACGAAGGATATCAAATGTAGAGTTGATGATTTTTTGTGCGAGGGTTTTCTTTCCTTCTTTCATGACATAATTGACGAACTTTTTTAGTCGCTCGTTTTGTGTCGAGAATGATACGCTTCCTTTGGTACTCATAAAATTTATAATTGATTAGAAGATGAGAGATGAAGCAGCCTCAGCTATGAACCTACTTCGTGCAACTCGAGGTTTCTGTCATATCGAACGAATGTGAGACGTATTGCACTGTTGCAAGATTCCTCGCATCCGCCCGAAATGGCAGGATGACACACTATTATTTTTTTGCTTTTGGTTTTTTCGCACCGTAGAGTGAGCGAGACTGACCACGCTTATCGACACCCTGACAGTCGAGAAGACCACGTACGATATGGTATCGCACACCTGGAAGATCCTTCACACGACCACCACGTATCATCACGACTGAGTGCTCTTGAAGGTTGTGTCCTTCACCTCCGATATAAGAGATGACTTCGTATCCATTGGTAAGACGTACTTTTGCTACCTTTCGGAGAGCTGAGTTTGGCTTCTTTGGAGTACTCGTATACACCTTGAGACAGACACCACGACGCTGAGGAGCAGAAAGTGGAGAGAGAGTCTTCTTGAGGGAATTCTTATTGAATTGAAGAGCAGGAGACTTACTCTTGCGAGTAGGATCCTTTCGTTTTTTACGGACAAGTTGGTTGATTGTAGTCATGGAAGAGATAATAAATAGAAAGATCGGGGTACGAGAACCATATTAACGTTTAGACCAAGAACCTGCTTTACGAGCCTTATGAAGACCTGGTTTCTTTCGTTCCACTTTACGTGAGTCACGAGTGAGAAATCCTGCACCCTTGAGTGCTTTTCGGAGATTCTCATCAGCGACGACGAGTGCTCGTGCAACTGCATGACGTATAGCCTGTGCTTGAGCAGATTCACCCGATCCAGATACCTGAATATCAAAATGGAAAGACTCATACACTCCTGCCGTCTTGAGTGGTGCGTAGATCGCAGAGAAGAGATCCGCACGCTTCACGTATGACTCTAGAGGCATACCATTAGCGGTATTCGTACCTTTTCCCTTATAGAGACGGATTTCAGCGACTGCAGTCTTACGGCGACCGACTGCGAATGAGTATTTTGCTTCTGACATAAAAATAAATGAGTTAGGCGGATTAGAGAGTTATAGTTTCAGGCTTCTGAGCTTCGAATTCATGGCTTGTACCGATGACGAGCTTCAGTCTTTTTGACATCTCACTGGTGAGACGATTTTTCGGGAGCATACCTTCTATCGCATGGCGCAGCATGTGAGTAGGATTCTTCTTCTTCATTTTTCCGAATGGAGTCTCCTTAAGACCACCCATATACTGTGAATGCGTACGATACATCTTTGCTGTCTCCTTCGTTCCTGTTACGGTGATCTTATCAGCATTGAGGATGATGACATTCGCACCATTGTCGATATGTGGAGTATAGTCGACACGGTCACGACCTGAGATCATACGAGCAATAGAAGTAGCAAGACGACCGAGGTTTTTTCCTTCAGCGTCAAGTACGAACCATTTACGTTGGTTTCCAGGGATTGCTTTTGCGACGAGAGTTTTCATGAGAAAGAGATTATAGAGTTGATATATAAGATTTATATTTCGAGTGATTCTATTTCTAGAATTGAGTATCTCGAATATGGAATCTATGAAGCTATACGAGTTCGATTTTTACGAGTTTTGCATTGTCACCATCACGATACTTAATCGGGATGATACGAGTATATCCGCCCTTCATCTCAGCATAGTTTTTTGCAAGAGTGAGGAGAGAGACGCTCGCTTCTTTTGTGAAAAGCTCAGCACCGATCATACGGATTTTATTGTACTCAGTATGAGGGCCCTTTGCTACTTCGATCAAGCGATGAGCCGCTCACTCCATAGCAAGAGCACGTTTTTCAGTCGTCTCAAGACTCTTATGAGTGAAAAGACTCGTGAGAAGATTACGTACAACTGCCTTTCGGTGATTGGTATCTTTTCCGTTGAGATGAAGATGTTTTTTGACTCGGTGACGCATAGTGTATAAATTTAAGTTTTTTAATTGTGATTAGTGTATATTAATCATCTCCTAAGAGTTTGAGACCACGTCCTTTGAGAGCTTCTCTGACTTCTGTCATCGCTTTCTTTCCAAATCCTTTGATCGAAGAAAGTTTTGCTTCAGTACACTTTGTGAGTTGCTCGATCGAGAGTATATCTCCATTGACGAGAGCATTGAGCGTACGAGGAGAAAGTCACATGATTTCGATCGGAGTGTATGTTTCTTTTTCGAGATCTGCCTTTACTTCTTGTTTTTCACGTTCGATCACTTCACGGATATCAGAGATGAATTCTCCACCAACTTGAAGCTTTTCTTCATTAAAGAGGGAGAAATACGACTCAAGCATGCGACTCGAGAACTTCATGACTTCAGAAGGAGACATGACTCCATTGGTACGTACAGAGATTTCGAGTGAGTCAAGTGAAGTGAGTTCACCATAACGTGTCGACTTCATCTCGTATTTTACATTTTGAACTGGAGAGAAGTTCGCATCGAGGACGAGTACTTCTACATCTTCTTCACGCTTCTTGAGATCATCGATAGAAACATATCCGACATTCTTTTCGACTCGAAGCTGCATAGAGAAATCAAATCCAGCATCGACGGTCGTGATATAACAATCAGGATTGAGGATCTCGACACCTGTAGGACATTTGATGTCAGCACCAGTGACGACACCACCTTTCTTTTTTGTAAGAGTGAGCCATTCGATATCAGTAGAATCTTTTTTGACGATGAGAGTTTTTACATTGAGCATCATATCAAGAACAGATTCTCGGACTCCAGGAAGAGTCGAGTATTCATGAGAGACACCTGCGATCTTCACTCCAGTGACACGAGCACCTGGAATAGAAGAGAGCATAACACGGCGAAGGGAGTTTCCGAGAGTCACACCATATCCACTTGGAAGAGGTTCAATGACGAAGAGTTCTTCTGTAGCAGAGATGATTTCACGACGAATTTTTGGGACTCCGATGACATTATGGAGGATATGCATAGATCGAAGGAGAGGTAAGTAAGAAGAAGCTTAGGGATACCGAGATTATTTTGAGTAGAATTCCACGATACGTTGAACGTCGATCATTTGATCGAAGTCTCCTTTTTCTGGAAGTGCTGTAACAGTGATAGAAAGCTTCTTTGGATCTACAGTAAGCCAACGAGAAGCCGTGATCTGAGCCGTAGCATTCTTTGAGGCAAATGATTGGAACTCTTCGACGAGAGTCTTATAGAGAGGAGACTCTTTCATGCGCTCCTTAAGGGTGATGATATCACCGATCTTGAGTTCATATGATGGGATATTCACTTTCTTTCCGTTGACGAGAAAGTGAGCATGTCCGACGGTCTGACGAGCTTGCATGATCGTTCGAGCAAAGTTTGCACGGAAGATCACGTTATCAAAACGAGTCTCAAGGAGGGAAAGCATAGCATCACCCGTGACACCAGATGACTTTACCGCACGATCATAATAGCGAGAGAATTGTTTTTCTGTAAGACCAAATTGGCGTTTTGCAGCCTGCTTCTTACGAAGCTGAACTCCAAATTCAGAGAGCTTTCCAGCACGCTTCACTTTTCTATTATTATTTTCCAAGTTGTACTTTTCGACACCGAAGAGATTGTATCCTTCGCGGCGGCAGAGCTTCATTTTAGGTCCAGTGTAACGCATAATTGTAGAGATAAGAGATTGAGATAAGATGGAGTGAAGGAGTATATGAATCCTTCGATCATGCCATAAGTTTTTTAAAGTTTTCGAGCCTTACGTTTGCGGCATCCATTGTGTGGAACAGGAGTGATATCATAGATACCGATAAGTTCGACACCTGCATTGATAACACCTCGGATAGCTTGTTCACGACCAGCACCGATACCCTTCACATAGACATGAGCCTTCTCGACATTGTGGAGAGTTTTTGCTTTTCCTACAGCCTGTTCACTCGTAATCTGAGCAGCATACGGAGTTGCCTCACGAGCACCCTTGAATCCTGCAGTACCACCAGTCGACCAAGTAAGCACTTGACCGGAAAGATCTGATACGACGACATGAGTATTATTGAGTGTAGCAGTAATACTGATGATAGCTTCAGGGACATTTTTACGAGTTTTTTTTGAGCGGCGGAGTGTAGCTTTTGCCATATAATTTAGATTTAGAAGAGATGATGGGAAAGGTGATATTTTTGAGTTCTTAGAATCTCACTACTGTGAGATTCCGTTAGGAAAGTATTATTTCGAAAAGCTTTCCTTCCGTTATTTTTATTACTTCTTCTTATTCATGACCGTGACGACCTTACCCTTTCGAGTACGAGCATTCGTCTTGGTTCTCTGTCCACGTACTGGAAGACGTTTCTTGTGACGAGATCCTCGGTAACTACCGATATCTTGAAGACGCTTAATATTACTTGATACTTCTCGTCGAAGATCACCCTCTATAATATAAGTCTTGAGTTCTTCACGGATTTTATCGAGCTCTCCTTCAGAGAGATCACCCATTTTCTTATTCCAAGCGATACCTACTTTCGTAAGGATTCTTTGGGCGAGTGGACGACCAACACCATAGATATACATGAGAGATATTTCTGCATGTTTTGAATCTGGGAGATTTACTCAAGCGATACGAGCCATAATTATTGTAATTAATTTTAGAATTAAGTTTTTCGTAAGGAATTTCCTTGTTGTTCCGAATTATCCTTGTCGTTGTTTATGTTTTGGTTCTTGACAGATAACACGTACGACACCCTTACGGCGGATGACGACACACTTATCACAGATTTTCTTAACTGAAGGTCGGACTTTCATAAGGAGAAATGTAAGAGAAATTATTTTGAGCGATTTTGGTAGACGGGAGCATTAGCATTGGGCTTGCGGAATGTGATACGTCCACGAGTGAGATCATATGGAGTCAATTCGACTGTCACAGTATCTCATGGGATGAGGCGGATCATATTTTTTTGCATCTTTCCACTTGCATACGCACGTATGACCATGTTTGAGAAGGCTTCGGGAAGCTCTACTTCAAAAATGGCTCATGGGAGGGCTTTGAGGACTTTTCCCTCGACTTCGATTTTATCATCTTTCGGCATAAGGATGCTGAAACGGGG
>JAYVIJ010000011.1:0-17881 GCA_043770315.1 Candidatus Altimarinota bacterium
GAGTACTGATCGAGCTTTGTCACATATAAGGGGATCTCCTCCGATGAATATCGTGAGTTCCCCCGTGATCGCCTTCGGAGTACTTCCGGTGACGGGGGCATCGAGAAAATGAATTCATTTTTGTGATAACTTTTCACCGATTTTCTTTGCCCATTCGACACCGATGGTCGACATATCTATGACGATACTTCCAGGCTGAAGAGATGAAGCACATCCATCATTTCCGAAGAATATAGCATCGACATCTTCCCCTGCTGTCACCATAGTGATAAGGATATCTACGTCCTCCGCAAGTTCTTTTTTACTATCGCAAACTTTCGCTCCAAGAGAAATAAGCTCATCTGCACAGCCTGAAGTACGATTCCAGACAGAGAGATACCCTCATTTTGAGAGAATATTTCGAGCCATAGGGATACCCATAAGTCCAAGTCCGATAAATCCTATACGCATAAAAAATAGTTATGAAAATATTTCAATATAGCCGATCACAAGAATCGTCAGGTCAGCAAAAATATGGAATATCCACGCTCACCAAATACCTCCTGTTTTTTTATAGAGCCAAGCAAAGAATAGTCCTCCTACAAAAAGCCCAAAAAGAGCAAGCCATAAGACAAAACCTGAAAACCATGTACCAAATATGGTGATGTGATACAAAGAAAACATCAGTGCAGAGAGGATATATGCAAAAATAGCTGACATATCCCAAGCATTACGAAAAATCACTCCTCGAAAAAAATACTCCTCCACGAGAGAATTGCCAAACATAATATACGCAAACGCCAGAAGAAACGTCGTCTCATTTACGCCACGCGCATTGACTGAAAAACGTATCGCTTGCCAGTCGATACTTTCTCGAAGGAAATAATATGCAAGAGTGATGATTCATACAGAAAGAATTCCAAATCCTACACCATATCTCAAGCTTCCCTTACCGATGAGACCAAATTTCCCGACTTGAGTCTTCCAAATATATCACGCAAGTATGGGAATAAGTACAAAAGTCAGAATCTTCTGTGCCATCTGGAGAATATACACAGGATGATAAAAATTCTCTACGAGATAAAGAGCAATGGTCACAATAAAAGCATAGAAGAGGATGATGTAAGATTTTTGTTTCATAAAAAAGTAATAGAAATGATGAAAAAGAAGAGATTATTTTGCTTTTTTCAGCACAGACTGACACACTTCACTATCCTGAGAAAGTAGGGCGCAAAAAGTCTCAAGATTTTTTCGAGGAACACTCGAAAGGAGCGAATATCCGATTACTCATTCATAATATGCATATTTTTGATTATAGGAAAGGTTTTTCGTAAGTTTCTCTGTCTGTTCAAGATGATGGGAAGTGAAGTGCTTCATCATAGTAATCCCGACTCATTTCAGACAAAAATTCTGGTCTGATAGGGTGAGACTATTCGCCGTACAAAATCCTACTACTCCATCGAAATCTCCCGGATGATACCTGAGATACCCAAGATGAGCATAGAGAAAACAAGTTGGTTTCTCATCATTTTTAGCAGTTCTACATTTTTCAAATGGTTGATCTGGATTCCAGCCCAGTGAATCAGCACCAGCATGGCCAGTATCTCCCCAGAACATTTCCATCCATACTCACTCGAAACATCGATAAGTGAAAGTCTTATTTTTCATACTACGACAAGAGAGGAGTGCTTTTGGAACATCTCTCTTTAGAGTAAACATGATTCCATGTCATACTCAGTGATAACAGCTTCATTGATGATTTTCAGATACTCATGCACATACTTTTTCTGGAGTTTTCTGGAGCTCAGGATGATGAAGAAAGAGCTCTTCCAGTATTCCATGCATGTAGCCTCAAGCACAGATATCATCGACAGAGGTATTTTCTACTCCAGAGCCGAATGTCATCGCACGAGAAAATCCATAAAGTTCATATGCTCTATGTCCGAGATCGTGAGACATATCATGGCAATTACGAGAGAGCTTGGTATCTGCTTCAAGAGTACTGATCATATGGGTGATCGTGGTATCATCATATGGATCGAGCATCGCGAGGAATCGATCTCTCGTTTCACGAAGCTCTTTTTTTGTCTTATCTATAGTGACGAGGGGATTCTTGGGGTCAAACACTCGAACGATACCACGGTGATCTGATTTCTCATGATTGTGCCACGCATAAGTGCCGGTATCTACGAATCGGAAAGCATATATCTCACCCGGATACATAGCTTTTTTGGCATCAAATAGATCATAATCTGTGTGGAGTGGATGAGGATCTGATGCTGTCCACATCGAAAACTGGGAAAGATTCAAAAAATAGAGTGTTCTCCCCTTCGGTATATCTACATAATTCGGGATATATCAAGAATTTGTGTAGGTTATAATATGTGGATAATCCGAAACAACTTTCAGAAATGAATTCTGAACTACGATCGAAATACTAAGAAACAAAGAAAGCATAGTATAATGTAACTTATACTTTATATTAAAAAGGCTTGAAATTGCAAAAAAACTATTTGTATGAAAAAATAAATTCTCTATAATTATTATCCCCTTAATTAAAAACTATGACTTCCCTCTACGAGATACCCTTTCAGAAAACGAATCATGAGACGATAACACTCGCTGAGTATACATGAAAAGTACTGCTCATCGTGAATACTGCGACGAAATGCTGACTCACTCCACAACTCGAAGAGCTCGAAACTCTCTGGAATATATACTCTCATGATGATTTCGTAGTGCTCGGATTTCCATGTAACCAATTCGCAAACCAAGAACCAGAAACCGATGAAACCGTAGAACAAGTATGCAAAATTAACTATGGTGTCACATTCCCTCTTTTTGCGAAAATCGAAGTGAATGGTGAGAACACTCATCCACTCTACCAATTCTTGAAACAAGAACAATGAGGAATCCTCTGAGACGAGATCAAGTGGAATTTCACGAAGTTCCTCATCGATCGAGAAGGCAATGTGGTGGAGCGATATGCCCCGACGACGAGTCCACTCGAGATAAAAAATGATATAGAAACACTTCTCGGATAAATACTCTACTCAATATCGACCATCACTTCATTTCTCCGAAGTGGTGGAAAGCTTGCGGGAGGATTATATTGTGCAGAGATGATTTCTCCATTCATCGTGTATCCATCACGAGTAAGGAATTCTCTGAGGAGTTTTTTCTTCGCCTCTACTCTGCGCTCTGTAGCATACCATGTATAGCGCTGTACAGCTCTTCTGGATTTGCTTACTTCTTTAATACGAATATTTGCATTATTAGGTTTTGGGAGAGTTTCGAGTGTATACTCGCTCGGCATCGTGAATGCGACGATACGTTTCCCACTACCCGAAACTGTATCCATGACGGGTGCGGTCATGGCAATACTCTGAGATGTTTTCGTCGTATCCATCACCGGCACTGTCATGGCTATAGATGATTTGGTAATATTCCCGCCGAATATATACCCCGCAAGTTGTCGAAATCCACTATTCATCGCCGTCCGCATATCTCCCTCGACTTCTACCTCAGCGACGATATAGCTCCCATACTCGCGAATCTCATACCCTTCTCGCTTTTCGATGAGGGTATATTTTGGTTCTTCTATCCCCCGTATGACGAGGAATGTTCCTGCGATCCAGATGATGAGAGCAACCGCGATGATGATGAGAAATGTATTCATCATTCTATGGTATGGGTATATATGAGAATAGCAAAGAAAAAACCGAGATAAATTGTCGGTTTTTTTTATACTCTATACTGCAGCAATCTCTGGAAGTATATATCCCTCAAGAATCTGGATTGTCACTCTTGCCTTCTCTGCTTGTAAAGCAAGTATATATGCAGCAGCTGAGAGGACTCTACCCTCTGGGAGTTCAGCAAGAGCATCAGAGAGAACTTTTCTACTTTCTGGATCAACTGAGAGTATATCTATCTCAGCTTGTAAGATATCACGAGCACTGACTATTTCAGATGCATTCATAGAGTACGAAAGTTAATATAATTTATAATATATAATTAATTATTATAGTCAATAATTTCCATGGGGAAAGGATTATATAGAGTGGGTGAAAAGTGGCTTTGATAAGGATTGATCCGCTTATTATATGACAATGATTATATACGAAACCTACAAAAATCACTCTATCAAAATGATATTTTTTGTTATTCAAAACCTATCATCTTCTTTTTTGTTGTGGCATCATCCCCTTATTATTCAGCAGATCGAAGACATTTCCTCGTGTATCTTCTGCTGCGAGGAAAGATATGACCTGGATCATCTGACTCCCCTGAGGAACGACGATAGCATGAGGATCACCGAATCGTACTCCTCCTCGATCGTGTCATACCGTATAGTAGATATGGGGATTCCCATCACTTTTCACTGGACTATCGAATGGTGCTGTTAATTGTGCTATATCTGTCACTCTATGTCCATCTTGGAGTCAGAGTTCAAGCAGTGTTGAGTCAAACATTTTCACGCGGTCACCACTCGGATTAAACGTAAAAAGTGGTATTGCTCCTTCGACTGAGACGGAAGTTTTTCTCCTTGGTACAGCACGAATACCGAGCTTTCGAAACTTCGTTGGTATGGTGAGTGTCTTTGCTTCATACGAAATCTCATTCCCTGTCCCATCACCATCCATCATCGCAAGGGTGATAAGCTTCAATTGATCGTTACCAACCATGATATCAATATCCGCACGAGCGAGATAAGGACGATCAGGTGTGAGGTTAAAATCAGCGATACTCTCGACTTTCATACCGAATGCTTTTCTCAGTCTGTTTGCGACTGATCGATCTCGGTAGAGTGTATTGACTCTGTCGACGACCCCTTGGAGTTGATTCATATAAAATAGTAGAAATAATACTTATATAATATTAATATTTAATTTTTGTCAATAGTATCAACAGAAGGAATATACGGAAACTAATTTAGTGTTATCCCTTGATCCATGATGATCGATCATCACTCGGAAAGGATGAAAATCGCAAGTTCTTCATCTGGTATCACCATACCATTACGAATCCTTGTATCGAGCACATGCGCTACGAGAAGTGCTGTCTCATACGTGAAAGCATCTACTGTATCCAAAAGCGAACTATCTGACTGATCATGAAATCCTCTCGAAAGGATCTCTGCTCTAGGTATTCATGAGGAGTAGCGACGAATGTGGAAAATTCTTTTTCTAGCATAGAATTTTAAAAACTTAAAAGTGTATGATCTCACTGAAGCACCCAAGCACCTGGATCTCGACTCGATTCCCAGAGTTTGAATTCTGTTGCGATATTTTGCATAAAGGAAAAATAATACGTATTGATGAGAGTATAGTACGTTATTTATACTATTTATCAAAATAAACTCTCAGGGAAAATCTCACACAAGTATGCTAAACTTTTTTAAGCTATATATCTCGTATTTCTCATACGATCTCATTTTCCCTTTCATACTATCTTTTCGAGGTCTGCATCTACTACGTAGAGTGCCCGAAGTCTCGATTGGATACTATCCATTTGCCGATGAGCATTTAGTGGATGTTTTCGCCATGGATATTCTACAGCAAGATCAGCAAAATAATCAGTAAATTGATCTTTATCCAGTAAGTCTATTGTATATCTCTTGCGATCTTCGACTGGGATTTGATACCAATCTGAGAGATCTTTATCTTTTCGGAAAGCATTTTTCACTATCCAATCACGGATATCATCACAGACGACTCTATCGACTCATACGATTCACATATCTACGAGAGCACCGATCTCATCGAGAAGCATATCGATCGTATCACCATCCTTGAGAACTCACCAGACATTAGTTCCGAAAAAGTCTCTCATAGTTTCTTTCTGCGGATCGAGAGTTTCTCGTTCTTTTGGCGCTATTTTTCTCCTATAGAGTTCACCGACGAAATGATCCATACCATATCTATTCGGAGTATCTCCATACTGCTCTCGAGAAATACGAAAAAAGGTATTCACTTCTCATACCGTCGTAAATGGACGATACTCACTCCCATCAGGAAGAGTAAAACGTATACCCATATCGAGAATCTTCGTCACGATATGCCCCATGGTAGTATAAAAATTCCACTCGCCTCTCCCTCCATTTTGTGCGAGTATTCGTGCCTGTTGGAACTCTGGAGTATTCGCCATTCATGAGAGGTTTTTCTGGAAGGTCATAGAAGAAAGGAAAAGTATTTCTCGAATTTTAATTATTATAATACTTTTGTCAAAAATGAATAGCGAGAGAAAATACCCATCAATAAGATATAAAATCTTTATCCCATATAATCTGATTGAATTAACTTGACATTAATATAGTTTACTTATTATTACATTAAACTTAATATTAAAATATGCTAAAATCTGGTTTGTGAGAGCCTGTCTTGAATACTTCCCCTCATGACCCGATATATCGGCTTATCAAGACTGGAAAAGAACAATTTCCTGAACTAATAAAGATGAATCATACAGAAAGAGGAAGACTTAAGGCTGAAACTCCTGATGGTACATTTGAGCTACAAGTCGTCGCCCTCCCTCCTGAAGAATGAGTGACTGCCTTCGATAAATTCTGGGAAAAGGTAGTCGGAGTCAGATGATGAGGTGTGAATGAGAAACTCACTCCAACACCAGTCTCGATATCACCGAGAGTCTCTCTGGATGAGTTCCAGCCCTGATTTCACACTCAACTTATGGGAAATGTTCCCTACGCGGTTATGGCTGATGGCACACGTTACGCTATCAATGTCACCGCACCTATAGAACTCAAGGCGGGTGAATGGGAAGAATTTGAAGAAAAAGAAGTTACACCTTATGGCTTTGAGACTGGTAGAACGAAAATAGGAAGACGACGAAAAGGTATTGCGCTCGTCGTTCGAGCTGATAATAAGCCTCTCATCCAGAAGAATCTTGGCACCGTGAATTTTGCTACCTTTCAGGAAGTCCTCCTTGGATTCCATGATCAAAATGGAGTCAATCAAGCCCCTATCACAGATAAGGTTACCATCCAAGATAGTCCACGTATCAGTCTCTGAGAATCAGCCGAAACCACATCTATCAAACAACACCTCGAGTTCCACTCACTGGATACTGCATCAGTATGAACTCCTAGTGATAAACTCTGACTCATAGAAGTAGTCGTATACCATACGATATCGGAAGAAGTAAGTGAGATTATCGATGCTCCTATCCCATCTATTATCGAGAGTGCTCGGACGCTCTCATTTGGTGCCGTGACACGAGGAGGATGAGGCTATTCTGGATGAGAGACAGCATTCGGAAGAGAAAGACGACAAAAGGTAAATACGAAATGAGTTCGCATAGAGAAACCTCTTGCGACATTCCAGCTCGCTCTCGTCGGAGAGATGCCAGATCATGGAATGGAGATGACTCCTCAGACTGAAGGATAAAATGAGTTTGAAAAATCCCACCGAAATGAGGTGGGATTTTAGTAATCTGTTTCTTCTTCTCCGATTGCTCTTGCAAGTAATGCATATGTTACCTGTCCTCCACTAGCTCGAAGTTCCGTGATATGGGCAAGAAGGGCTAGTATTTGTTTGATAGTGAGTCCTTGTAGCGCATATGATAGTTCAGTATAATTCCCTTGATCTTGGACGGCTAGATCAATTTCCTGCAGGATAGCCTGATGTGCTCAGTGGAGCTCGAGTGCGTTCAAATGTCTAGTATAAGAAATATGCAAACTGCAGAGTATATTACAACTTATATATACTTTGTCAAAATAAAGTATTCAGAAAAATCCCACCGAAATGAGGTGGGATTTAATTAACTTTATGTTCTTCGCTGAGATACTTGATAAGATAATCCCTATCCCAAAGTTCCATTCTTTCACAATCATGAGCAAACTCCAAAGCTTCTCGAGTAAAAAATGTAGTTGTTACGAATATTCAAAGTGCATAATTACTTTCATCTTTTTTAACTACTCAACAAAGTTCACGTACTTCTTCTACTTTTATATTAGCATCTTTATAGTGTTTACATTGAATATAGTAAGTTTTACCATCTAAAGTAGCTGTAACATCGACTCATCAATCTTTTATTCCAGAACCAAGCACTGTTTCATATCATTTTTTTTTAAATATTTGTTCTATATATTCCTCAAACTCTCTAGGGCTCTGTTTCATAATATCACTAAATTTCTGTATTGCTCTATATCGAATCCTCTTTCTTTGTTCTCTATAGTAATATACACCTCCTGCGATAACTAGTACTGCTATTCCCACAGGAATAAGGAATATAGGATGCTCGATGATATAGATATATGCAGGGATAATATACTGAAGGAGAAATAAGAGAACTAATCAGACTCAAAGCTGAACAAAAGCAGCAACCAAATCACGGAAACTCTTAATGCTGTTATTCTGTGAATAATAATTCTGTCGATAATATTTTCTCATACGAAAAAGTTATGTGATGATATTACTGTATCATAAATACTCTTGGAAAACAAAAACCCCACCAAAGTGAGGTGGGATTTTTCTGATAATTATTTTTTATAACTAATCATCTCTGAAAGACGCCGTGGAATAACCATTGGAATTGTTGGTTTTAACTGTAATTCATTTAATAAAAATCAATAAGAAGCTGTATTTCAAGTTCTAGTACTAACTACTATGAGTTTTCACTGATTTTGGATTATTGGAACCAAGGAATTCTTAATCAATTCAGTAGTTGAATCTGATTTTAGTAACCAAAAAGTATTTAGTGGCTTTGCCCAGGAACCAAGGGACTGAATTTTTTTATCTAACGTCTTATAAATCTCAGGATTATAAGGATAATTTAAATCATAACTAATAATATGTGTGTGCTTATTTGAAAGCGCTGTTCAGAGTAGTGTGCTCATGTGAAAAAAGAAAAAATGTAAAATTTGCCGAAAAAAGGTAAATAAAATTTACAAATCTGGAATTTTCCTTAGAATCACTCACGCCAATGTGCGATTCTCTAGATTATTCTGGAAACCGTAATAGGAAAACCTTAGACTTGTTCTGGGGTTTTTTTATTTTCTATCTATATATTGGTGCATAGCTGTACTTTGGGTTACAATATGTTGATACTCAGATAATATTGCGGAAATGGAAAGTGTCAAAAGATTTTTAAATTTTGTTCACATTTTGTATTCATATAAAATAAGATAATTTGTAGAAATACTCAGTATTAATTCTATTTATTAAAATTCTTTATATCTAGAATGGTCTACTGATTTATGCAAAATTTCGCATAAATAAAAAAATCCTCCTAAAATGGAGGATTTTACAAAATTATCCTACTTACTCGTCTCTCTCACCTTTATATGCAGCTCTCTGAGTTGGACTTCGTCCACCTCTGATGGAGCATTCATCATCGCATCTTCTGCCTTACCAGATTTCGGGAAGGCGTAGATCTCACGGATATTCTCCTCATCACGGAGGATCATGAGGAGTCGATCGAATCCGAAGGCGAATCCTCCATGTGGAGGGACGCCGTACTGGAATGCCGTATACATCGCACCGAACTTCGACTTCACTTCTGCTTCTCCCTTTCCGACGATATTGAAGGCTTTCACGAGGGCTTCTGCAGAGTGGTTACGGATAGATCCGGAGAGGATCTCATAGCCATTACACGCGAGGTCATACTGACAACCATAGATCGAGAGTGGATCTGGAGTACCATCGAATGCCGTGATGCCACCATGAGGCATCGAGAACGGATTGTGCTCGAAGTCGTAGCTTCCATCATCCTTTTGCTCGTACATCGGGAAGTCGGTCACCCAGCAGAAGGCGATATCATCCTTCGACACGAGTTCAAAACGATCACGACATGCAAGACGGACTTGTCCGAGAACTTTGCACACCACCTTATACTCACCCGCTCCGAAAAATATCATATCTCCCACTTTCGGTGCGAGCTTCGCTTCGAGGGTCGCGAGCTCATCTCCCGTGAAGAACTTGAGGATCGGAGACTTCGGACCATCAGCTTCATAGATGATATATGCGAGTCCTCCTGCTCCATGAGATTTCGCGACTTCCGTGAGGGAGTCTATCTCACTTCGAGAGAGAGACTTCCCTTCGAGTTTCATCGCTTTCACGATTCCACCTTCAGCCACCGCACGAGAAAAGAGTGAAAAACCACTTGTCGCGAAGTTTTGCGTTAGATCTTCGAAGTGCATGTTGAAGCGGATATCTGGCTTATCTGAACCATAAGTATCGATCGCTTCTTTGTGTGTGAGCCTTCGGAATGTCGAATTGTTGTTCAGAGAAATTATATTTTTTTCAGTGATAGACTCGATGAGGTTTTTCGCGAACGGCTCAGCGACAGCAAATACATCTTCCTGTTCGACGAAGCTCATCTCACAGTCGATCTGGTAGAACTCACATGAGTGACGGTCAGCACGAGGATCTTCATCTCGGAAACATGGAGCGATCTGGAAGTACTTATCGACTCCCCCGACCATCAGGAGTTGCTTATATTGCTGAGGTGCTTGTGGGAGAGCGTAGAACTTCCCATGATGCAGACGTGATGGGATCAGATAATCTCTCGCCCCTTCTGGAGATGAGACAGTGAATATCGGAGTCTGTACTTCGAGAAATCCATTTTCCGTGAACCAATCACGTGTGAACTTATTCATCGTCGCACGAAAAGCAATCTTATCGAATACGGATTTACGACGGAGATCGAGGTAGCGATACTTGAGACGGATTTCTTCAGCTGCTCCTGTATGTTCGTTGATCTCAAATGGTGGAACTTCAGATTTCGATAATACCTCAGCTTTCGAGATGATCACTTCGATCTCTCCTGTGGAGAGTTTCTCATTTTCCTGACCTTCTGGTCGTCTTCTCACCTTTCCTGTGAGCTTCACGACAAATTCCGAACGGAATGTATCAGCGATGGCATGTGCTTCTGAGTTTTCAGTAGGATCATAGACGGTCTGGGTGATACCATATCGGTCACGAAGATCGATGAAGATAAGTCAGCCGTGATCACGACGATTCGCCACCCATCCTGAGAGGGTGACAGTTTCGCCGATGTGTTTTGCCGTGAGTTCTCCGGCGGTGTGTGTGCGGTGCATAAGGGTAGTAGTTAGGGATTAGTTATTAAGTTTTAGTAGGGTGCCTTGGTGATAAAACATCTGCCATCAGGATTCCCCCTTTCTCCAGAGTGAACTCCGAAATGAGATCGTCGGAGATTCTCATGAATTCTCGATCGTGCAGAGATATCGTACCTGTCCGAGAGTTTCTGAGAGCATATTGACCGATATATCTTGGATTTCGAATTTCTTATCATTTGATTCTTTCGTAAGTGCATCGAGTACTTCTCACTTTCCGAATTGATCACCATATTTTCCACATTCGAAGAAATCATCTGCAAGGAGGGCATCGATACGATCTGGATTTCTTCGAGTCTTAACTTGGAGAAGTTCGATTTCGAGAGATTGAAGGAGTTCTTTTTCATCCTTGTTCAATCCTACTCTATATCTCCTCCGTACTTCTCCATTCGGGAGAGTCACGATTTCTAGGAGTTTTCCTCCATTCTTTTCTATAGTTTTATATGAGGGCGAATTATCATCTCTACATGCGATTATTATTTCCTGGTATCCGAGCTTCCTTATTTGTTCGAGACGGAGTCAGAGTCATGTCGTCGCATATCACTTTCATCTTTCCGAAGGACGGATACCATAACCGAGATTTCCAGAATATTTTGCATCATCACGAAATCAGAGATGATACCGAAACCAGAAGAATCATATCAATCGTCCTGTATCACTCTCTTCGAGAAAAGAAATAATACTCTGTGGGATTTGATTTTGTTCATCATCTCACCTTCTTAGAGATTCGATTATTTCTAAGAGATTTTCATATGGTTTCTCAAAGAATTTTGGTCTTTTATCTTTTGTATCCCACTCATTCATGAGATCATGCCATTGTTCTTTATGCGAGATATTTGGCTCGATGAGTTGTAGCATCTGAAAAATAAAAAAACACACGAAATAATTCATGTGCTTCGGTTCTTTTATAAGAAAGGTGCCACCGAGGCTCGTACTTGATTATATTTTGATGACGAAGTATCTCGACTTCGCATGGTTCTAGTGAGCTTTCGCTGTTCTTCCATGAGCTTCACGGGTGTTGGCCGTTCAATTGCTTATAATATCAAGGATATAGAAACACCCAAGAAAGTCAATTTAATCTTCCCTAAACGAATCTGTAGCTCTATAGAGTATTTTTTCAAACTCTTGAAAAAATCGAGAACCATTTTTCCCTTCTTTTTTTATGTTTTTTGCACGGTCGATGATCATGGCAAGCACGGCTAATGAAGCCGAGTTCTCTCTTAAGCCAGAAAAGTTCCCATCAGAAAGAAGCATGCTTGTCGTTTGTGAAAGAGCAAAAGATCCAAATCAACGAAATAATTTCATATTTCCTAGAAGAAACCTCACATCCCTCTCGAGCTTCGAAGTCTCTCGATCATCGAGAACCTTCATTCTATGGGCAAATCTTTCTGGAGTCATACGCTTATATTGGGACTCGAGAGTAGCGACTGCTATTCCTATACGTTTTTTTGTAGTATGATCTATACCGACCTGAGCAAGAGCATGGTGAATAGATGATTTATGCTTTTCTCTCGGCGATAGATTTGGTTGAGCTTTCGGGAAAGTGACAACGAGAGTTTTTTTCTTTCACGGGTTTTTGGGAGGATGATCCCAGTCAATAGATTTTCGATATTTTGAAACTTCTACAAAATCTTTTCCCTCAAGAATAGCAAAAACGACTCCCCTTACGGTATTTAAAATGAGCTTTGATTTTATATCTGGTGAAGTTCATTTTTCATCGGGTCCATCGAAATGTTTTGGTGCATGCATTTTTGGCATAACTCTATTCTACCACGCTTTATGAAAGAAAACAAAAAATCCTCCGATTTACTCTGGAGGATTTTTATCATTTATCGTGCCATCATCGGTATGGGGTAGATCGGCTTAGAGGTCGTCTTAGGAAGAAATGTGACTGAAGCTTGGGAGCTGGTCGTATTCGAGAAATTCCAGGACTTGACTCCCCCTTCTGCGATCGAGTAGAATGTATCACCTGCATAGACCGTTCGAGTGACAAAGTCTCTTTGGTAATTCCACATATTCGAAGCAAAATATGTCTCAACAGTAGAACCTGCATAACAGTACGGAGGAACATAGCTTTGCCCACCACCACAGTATTCACTTCCATCAAGGAGCCTCTGACATGATGATTTTGAAGAAGTATACTGTGCACAATCATCCTTCCATTTCTTTTCTAGAGTTGGATCAAGGGCAATATGCGTAACGCGAAATTTCTCACTCATAGAATTTGGAAGTATGCTTACGCCGACAAGACCCTGAAATCCACTTTTTGAACGATAGGTATCATTTGGATCATTCGCACTTTTCATGAGTGTCGCAGGAAGAAGGAGAAGGTTTTTTTCTTTGTACCAGACGAAAGCTCGCGGATTCGTGAGAACTTCAGAAGATGAGCCAGCATCACCAAGCACGAGGGAGGCCTCTTGTTTCGGGTTTTTTACATCAGCTACATTATAGAGATCGACTTTGAGTCCACCATTTTGGGTTCCTCACCATGTATTAGTTTTTGTATCATACCCGAGTCAGATCAGGCGATCTTTATCATAAGGATGAAGGTAGGTCGAGTACCCCGGGATTTTGAGTTCCCCGAGGATCTTCGGAGACTTCGGATCTACGAGAGAGATGACGAAGAGCGGATCGATCTGCTCAAAAGTCACGAGATAGAGGCGATCACCGATGAATCGTGCTGATTGGAAATTCTCTCCTGGAGCAATATTTCATATTTTTCCGATAAGCTTTCCTGAAGGCGAAAGGATAGAAAGTTCTGTAGTATTTTGATTTTGTCCGCTCGACCACGCATAGTTTTGTGTCACGATACGGAAGTTCCCACTTGCATCTTCATCCATAGAATACTGTGTCATAGGATTTCATGGTACCGTCGATGTATACTGATATGCGAGTCCTCCATTTTGGAGCGCATACTTATGGATCAATGTAGAACTTATGCTCGACATACTTGGTGCGAAACATCGAGCATTGGGTGGACATTTTGATGGAGCAGCTATTCCCTGTGAAATAACAGAAGTGATATAGAGAGCATTTTTTGACATATGGATCTGTGAAACATCTCCGAAGAGAAGTTCGCTCTTCATCTTGGCAGTCGAAGAAGCAATATCGAGGGAGGAAAGAGATATGAGTGATGGAGTAAATTCTATATTTTTGAGTGTATTTGCATCAGGAAGGACGAATGTCACATCCCGACATGAAGCTACCGATGAACGAATACTCTGTATATAGCGTCAACGAATATTTAAGGTTGATTCTCGGATTTCAGGAGCGATTTTTTTGACATTAAAGTCTTGTGCTATCGTCGTCATCGCCTTACTAAATCCTGTGCTCTCTTTTCCATATGTGGTCATATAGTAAGGTGGCATTCGAACATCATTGGCTGAAACTATATAAAGAGTAGTCCCGATAATACGTGAGTCACGATAATTTCCATCGATTTGATTATATCGTTCAAGGAGAGGATTTTTTGGATCTTTTATATTATATACTGCGATGACGGTCTTTGATTCTGGTGCATAGAAACGAGTCGTCCATGAATTTTGCGTCGTGGTATACTTTGACCCTACAAAAACAAGTTTTCCATTTGAGAGATAGAGTTGAACCGAGGAGAATGTCTCAGGAAGTTGGATATTTTTTTGGAGAATAAGATCACTCATACGCACGATACGGATTTCACGAGACTCCTCAGAATAGGTATAGATATTTTTTCCGTCTGTTTTGACACTATCAGCTTCATCGACTCAGAGGATTTGGGTATTCGTCGTCGATACTGGACCTGAGATATTCCCTGCATCAGACTGAGAAACTGCTGATTTTTCAGCGACTGCTGTCGGTGCCATCGTCGGCATGGCGATATCATCGATAGCGAGTCCTCATCGAGCATAGAGTCCTGGATAAGGATACCAATATCGACTTTGATACCGCTCAAGAATTGAAATCAGTTTCGTTTCCATTTCTTCACATGATGCAAACTTTTGCACTTGAAATTTTGGAGCTAAGAGTTTCGGCACTGGAAGACTACAAGCATCGACGGCTTTCCATCCACTTGGAACATCACAGGGAGTGGGGAAAGCTTGGCACTCACTCGTAGAAGTATTTTCAGCGTACTGGATGACTTGGATACAAGAATCCACTGCCCCAACCGTATGAAAAAAGAAAAGTGAGAAGATACTCACGAGGATGATACGAAAAATCATAGAAAAAAAGTTAGTGATTCTTTATGAAGACGGTATAGATATTTTTTTGTGACAAAAAAGTCTTAATTGCCGAATACTTGAACAAGATAGGTCTTTCAAGCCATAACAGAATATCAAATTCATACTTTGGTGAATTCAGCATCTAGAATGGAATGCCTATGACTTCATGATTCTTCTAGTCCATCTTGTAGACTAATATGTGAAAAATTACCTGCAGCAATATTTTCTCATATAGGCAACTTAGGCTTAAATCATCTAGATAAGGCAAAATCATATATATCATTTCAATCAATATCTATATGAGCAGGCGCATATTTTCTAATAATGAAATCATCAACTTTTCCTTGAGCGATTTTTGTAAGTTCATTATCTAGTATTAGTGGCGATAGATTATAAACCGCTCTGAGTTGATTTAATCTCCTAAGATTGTCATTTTTAACAGTTTCAAGATCATAATTTATTTTCTTAAGTTGGTCATTAGAGTATAAAGAAATAATTGGCCAAATGTTGTTTCAATAAACTATTGGGATATTGATAAAAGCTTCGCCATTTGCCTTAAGTATTTCTAATTTAGAAACTCAATTTTTTTTGAGCTCAAAGTCCTGCCTTATAGCACTTCAGGGTATTATTAATTTATTATCTACTAATTGTGGAGCAAAGTACTTTCGAGTAACCTCTCCATTTTGATCTGTAATATAATAATCCGCCCTGAGTTGAATATCACTTGGTGCAATAAATGAAAATGTAACTCTATTTTTTCGTATATTAAGATAAACATTTTCCTCACCAATAACTTCTCTAGTTCTTTCTAATATAACATTGCCAGAAAAAGCGCTAACGATACGAGTAGAACGATCAAGTGGAGATTCTGTGGAAAGAGTATATCATTTAATTTGCGCAAATCCTTCTCATAAAGGTAATAAAACATTCTCAAAAAGAAGAGTAGATCACTCAGTACGAAAAATTTTATTTCAACTTTTTATTATTAATTCACCAAATACACTATCTGGAAGAGAAATACTTGTGGCATCAGCATTAGTGCTAATTTTTGGCAATAACTTCACACGCTTCGTCGGAAGAGATGGATACTCTAAATTCTCTGAATCAATAAGAGTGAGAGTAGCATATTCATCAGTATTAAAACTTTTTCATCGTGCGATAACAAACGTATATTTCCCTACTTTCCCCGGGAGGAGTATTCGAGCAATGAATGTACCATCTTTGCTGACTTTTACGAGACTACTCTCCTTCGCCTCAGGATCATCCTGATGGGAAATATAGACGATAACATAGTCGGAAGGACTTGTCACTCTCCCCCGTATCTCAATTCACTGATTGATAAAAAGGATATTTGGAACAGAGGAAGTCAGATTTACCCCGAGATGAGAAAAAATATCTTTCTTAAGAAATCCTTTTGTTTGATCTATCGGTGCATTGCCTATATCAGTCACTTGTACCTCAGGTATCCTTCAAGCAGAAGTCGGGGCAAGGATACGAAATGCATCTCGAGAAAGATCGATGACATTTGGATACCGATTACAATTCGGACGATCATTGGATTTTACTACCACTCAGACTCATCCGCGAGAAACATAAAGAAGTCTACCAAGTGGAGTTCCACATATTGCTGCTGAATAGTTGGACTGAGAAAATACTTCACCATTCGCTGTAGAACCCCCTTCAAATACATCTGAATAATATGTCGCCTCTTTCTTAAGAGAATCAGCAAATGTCTGATACGTCGAAAAAGAAAAAATAAGAAAAAGTGAGAAGCTCACTCTCGAAGAAAACGAAAAAAACATACCCGAAGGATATGTTTTTTCTCTGATTTTGCAATGATAACACCGTGAAGAAAGAGTGGAAAAATATGAAATTTATGCTGTTGTTTCTTCTGGAGATTCAGGTAACTCATCATCTGTTTCCGTGATATCGATCACAGTGGCACTCTGGAAAGCATCTTTCGCATTTTTCAGTTTCGCAAGGATGACTCACTGGGTCGTACGACCCGTGATACGGACATCGGCGAGGGGAACTCGGACGGTCTGACCATCTTTGGATATGAGGATGACACTTCCATTTTTTTTCTGAGCGTCCGTGAGGGTGAATGCTCCGATCACATGACCAGTCTTCTCCGTCGTCGCACCGACTTTCACTCCGGATCCACCACGACCTTGTTCTCGATAATCTTCGAGGGCAGAAATCTTCCCCATACCATTCTCACCAACCGTAAATACGTAGAGATCATCCTTTCCTGCGACACAACCCTCGATGAGAGAATCACCTACTGCAACCTTCATACCTCGTACTCCTGCGGCAGCACGTCCCATGACACGGACGTCTGTTTCTGAAAATTGGATCGCCTTTCCTCAGCGAGATACCATGAGGATATTATCCGTACCATCCGTGACTCGTACCCAGCGAAGAGTATCTCCATCATGAGGCTTCATCACTATCAGACCACTCGCACGAATATTCGCAATCTCTGACATATCGATACGCTTGACAACTCCGAGAGCGCTTATAAGGAAAAGGTGCTTCCCGACGATAGCCGTAAGATCAAGGATAGCTGAGACGCTTTCATCTTTTGCAAGAGCAAAAGACTGGACTATCG
>JAYVIJ010000012.1:0-5881 GCA_043770315.1 Candidatus Altimarinota bacterium
GGAGCGGATGCAGTAGTATACTCTATGGAACTCTGTGGTGGTCCTCATGTCGAGAACTCGCAGGATATGGGCAAGTTCCGTATAGTAAAAGAGGAATCGAGTAGCTCAGGAGTGAGAAGAATTAAGGCAGTACTTGAAAACTAATTATCTCATGCAAAATAAACCTCTCCCACATTCCCACTGGCGTCACTACAAGTCTACAGGATGTGTGGATCATACCTATGAGGTGATCGGTATAGCTCGTCACTCAGAGACTCAGGAAGAGATGGTTGTTTATCGTCCGTTGTATGAGGTTTCATCGGGGAATTGGGCGTATGGATATGAGTTCGTCACCCGACCGCTCGCTATGTGGTACGATATCGTAGAATATCAGTGAGAGAGAGTACAGAGATTCACCGAGATCGATACATAGTCACAATCAAGTAGACATAGAAATGATATCCATATACACATATGGGTATTTTTATTTGTATCTATTTTGTATCTATTTTGTAACACTCATGGGTTAAGATGGTATAGTTTTATACTTAAAAAATACCTACTATGAGTTATCAGAATATGCCAATCAGTGTCACCGCCGTAGATCCGAAGAGCTTGTCAGATGATGATATCCACTCACTGAGTGAAGTGATGCAGGATATGTGGGCAGATGGTATATGAGAATTCGTCCAATGTAGTGAGTGTGATCATATGCACTCCAAGCAAGATATATACGAACATCTGAAACAAGAACACTACCAATGTACTGTCAGAGCTATTATGTGAGATTTTGAGGTGGACAATATACCATGTCAGCAGTGCTCATGATCCACGAGACCCGTATTCGGGAGAGCGAATATAGAGGTTGTCAGAGATCGCCTGATGAATACGAGGAAAGCATTCCTTGCAGTTGCTCGTAATAAACGGGATGAGATCGTTGGATTCGAAGATGCCTATATAGGTACTCTGGAGAGTATATTCGATAGAGAGCTCGAGACTCATTATCGTATCATAGGTATAGCTGAGATCCGTGATCGGATAACTCGAGTATTGTCTTATGAGCCCCCTGAGCTACTAGTGCTCTCGGATATAGGATTGTTGTCTCGATATCGGAGTTTCCAGAATATATACCATATATTGAGTAGTGTAGCACAGACGATGACGCCCGAGTATGATAGTATCCCAGGATTCACAGAGATCGATGAGGGCAATAGTCTCCACACGATCTCATCTATTCTTGGATGAGTATCTCTCGGTATACGCCAAGATCCGAGACTCGGAGAGCATATTATCAATACTGGACATGATTATCAGAGCGATCTCATCGTCTACAATTGAGTTGCATCTATCTATAGGAATAGCTTCTCATGATCAGCGAAATCTCTCGTCAGGCTCATACGATCAAGTCGGTTTGCTCTTGCAGGATAAAAGTGCTATTTACTTGCATATGAGAACTTTTGTATATACTTCTCATATTCATCCAATAGCCATATGAGTTACTATACATATACTTACGTTTTTTCTATTCTGCTCTCCATTTTTGGAGGATGGCTTGTATGGAAGCATCAAAAAAATCTCTCATGACTTTTTTTCTTGATTTTTACTCTATTTTCTTCCCTTTGGTTTTTACTCTATTTTTTATTTTTTCTCGGAAAATTCTCTCCTGATATTCTTTTGTTGATATCCAGGAGTGCTTTTTGAATAGCGATTACCACAGTATATAGTCTCTTATATTTTGTTATATATTTTTGAAGACAGGAGATACCATTATGGAGCAAAAAACTCTTTATTCCTCTTCTGGCTTTTGTAGGTATCATTTGTATATATATGCTCACTGACTGGATAATATACTGACTGGAGTATTCTATATCTGATTGAGCATATCGTGAGATTGTAGGTCCACTATTCACTTTGCATATATTGGGGCATATGATATTCTTTGTATTATTTTGCTACTTCTCCTATAGAACTATACGCACACAGGACAATCTCAACAAGATACGACTCAAAAACATACTCCTATCAGCATTTATCCTACTATTCTCAATCATAGTATTGCAACTGATATTACCATATTTCTCTATATGGATACTTGAGAAAGAGATTATATTTCTTTTTACTCTATTTGTCATTTCTGTTCCAGTCATTATACGGAGATATTATTTTTCGCATATTGGTTACTGAGTATGAAAATTTTCTATAGTTGTTATTTCTCTTACTGTCGCGTTTATTCTCACTTTATGAATGAAATATTTTTTTATTCATATGAATATATGATGAGACCTCAGCTATTGGATGAGAGGAGATGACAAGTCTCTTTTTGAGATACTTTTTACTATTATCATATATTTCCCCATACACAGCTATTTACAGCGAATATTGCTCTGAGATCATGCACTTTCGACGCTTTCGGCAAAATTCCAAATACTCAAGAAATCAGTATCTATACATACAGATACCCCATGACTCAATACTCTTCTAAAAAAAGAGATGCAAAATATATTCAAGACTCGATCCAGCTCGATCCATCTCTATGATGAACATGATGATTTTCTATTTTTTACTGAAATTGAGCAATTTTTTATTGACGCCCCTACAGAAAAGGTATTTATCAATGATATTGTATTTATAGAGAATCATAAAAAAAATTTACATGTGGATGTACTTGGAATGATACCAAAAGATATCTTTTTGCTATTTCCCCTCTATAACACCACATGACATCATATATGACTATTTATTCTCGGGCCGAAGCGGTTCTGAGACTTTTATACCCTGCCAGAGATAGATATTTTGAGAGAGTTTTCATTTTTTCTCGAGATACATCTCAAATATATCCGGACTTACTCGACTATGCAGGATCTCTCTATGAATCTAGATCGCAAGGTCGATGAGAAAACTATCGAATACAATGATCTAATCAATCGACAGAAAGAATTCATCGGAGTGATTTCACACGAGATCAAGTCGCCGATTGCCGCTGCGATATTCCAATCTGATAGTATTATCGATGATCTCGATTCTACGGTATTTTCACATGATGCACTCAAAGCAGAGCTGTCTATTCTCAACTCACAACTCGTGAGAACTGGATGACTCATTTCCAAGCTTTTTTCTGTACAGTACTACGATACTCATGCCGTCAATCTCTTCCGAGAAAACATAAATTTTGCAAAATTCCTAGAATACGAGATCGAACTATTTTCTCATATTTATCCTGATATTACCTTCATCTCAGATATCAGTATAGATATCTGATTCATTGAGATAGACAAAGTACAGTTTCAGCAAGTTATCAATAATCTACTCGACAATGCTGTGAAATTCACAAGTGGAATGGACTCAATAATCGCAATATCTGCCACGAAACTCGGGGCATCACTCCAGCTGATCATCGAGGATAGTGGAACGGGATTCCAATGAGTAAAAATCAGTGATATATTCGATAAATATACTACCTGAAATAACGGAGCTACTGGTCTCGGTATGTGACTCTATCTCTGCAAGAAAATAATATCCATGCATGAGGGAAGTATCGAGGCATCGGTATCGCCTCGATATCACGGAGCTTGCTTTACTATATTGATACCAATGAAATAATATGAATATTCTCATAATTGAAGATGACGAGTTTTTGGCTAGAAAAATTTGTCGTATCTTTGAATCTATAATTATGGCTAATCGTATACGGGTAATAGTATCTTTATCTGATTTCTTATGAGAGATAGACCGGATATGAGGATATGATATCATACTGACAGATCTCCAGCTCTCTACGAATAGCAATGAGAGTCATTGATTCCAGATCATACAACTGATTCGTGAATACAATAGTAGTATTCCTATTATCATGATCAGTGGAAGGTGAGAGATAGATATATTGAGGAAGGCTTTTGAGTTGTGAGCGAGTGACTATCTGATCAAGCCACTGAGGCTCTGTGAGCTGGAATTACGTGTAGAGAATTGGTTCAGATTGTATCATTTTGCATGAATGAAGCTATTGAATAATATCTGCATACTAGAGAGTCTAGAGTATCATATACACACAAACGAGTTCTTCCGAAACGGTATCAAAATAAGCCTAACTCGTATGGACAAATATCTATTATTTCTATTTTTTTCTAGTGCAAAGAAAATAATTCCCAATAGAATATTGCGTGAGAAGATCTGGTGAGATCGTACCCAAATGATAGAGAGGAATCTTCGGATAACGATCATGAGGCTCAAAAAATCACTAGAACCATATCATATGGCATCATGGATTAGCAATATTCATGGCGAGTGATACATATTTCATCCGAGATAGTTATTTGAGTATATACCCGTGACCGTATATAGTTTTTATATTGAGTTCTGTTCAGACTTTTTTCCGGAGTTTTGAGAGAGTCGAGTTGATCGTATTATCTGTGACGTCATGGAGGCTATGTCGTCACCATATCGTTGTGATGAGTAGGTCCCGACTGACTATCTCTTGTTGTTCCTTGAGGAAAAATGCGAGTAGCATAGATTCCTTGTGATTGAGGTATATTTTGTTATCTCAGACGCGAGTTTCCTGATTGTTCGGGTCATAGGTGATATCTTTGTATCTCAGGAGTTCATGACGGGTGATAGATATTGGTCTCCTGAGAAGTGCCCTGACTCGAGCGATGAGCTCATCAGGAACAAACGGCTTGGTCATATAGTCATCGGCACCGATATTGAGTCCATAGACGATCTTCTCACTATCTGCATACCCTGATACGATTAGTATCGGTGCTCGACATCCTTCCTCTGATCGGAGTCATGCTATGATATCGAATCCACTCCCATCACCGAGAGAGATATCGATAATATATAGCTGGGATAGCACGCTCCCATGAGTCATGAAGTCCGCATAGCTATCGAAGGCACTGACAGCATATCACTCATTTTCGAGCTTCTTTTTTATTTTTATTCCCAGGATTTTTTCATCATCGATGATAGATATATGCATAGCGTGGTATATAGATATGATACTAGATATTATTTCGATATTATCAAGCGATAATGAGTCAAAATATGAAAAATCTCAAAAAAATTAATATTTGAGTAATAATTGAATATGCCTCGTCTCCATGAGACTAGTAGGTATACTGTTACTCAGGTAATTGTACAGACAAAATGCACCAGAGGCTTGTATCAGTGTGACTTATTGATATAATCTTTCGGATTATTTTTGTTATATATTCTCTATGCGATCTCTCTCACTCGATATCAGTTGGACTCGGCTCACTGCACTGATACTCTTGCCGTTTTTCACGGTCAATATACTCTCTGTATCGCTCGTCACAGCGGCCTCAGGAGATGAATATCTCACAGGATCAACTGAGCCTATTGTCGAGATGATCGCACCAGATGTCTGGCTCGATGCCGCACTTACAGAGGAGTCTACAGGATCTACTGAGACAGTAGAGATGATGGCCGATACTGGTACAACTGTTCCAGATACCGGATCTATTGTCACGGGAGATATATCTACTGGATCCATACAGACAGTAGTTATATTCACAGGATCATCATTGACTGGAGTTATAGAGACAGCAACTGGCATAGACATCACGATGATGACTGAGTCTACTTGAGCTGATATAACTGATAAAAGTGAACAAAAATATAAAGATGAAAAAAAAGACCATATGATTGTCCGATCTGATGGCAACATAGAGATCAATACAGGTGTCACTATCGAGGATAATCAAAGTCGTATCAGGGTCGATATCGATAATGGAACTATCATCACAACTCTCGATGTAAATGGACAGAAGGTGACTGGTAGTACTGGACAGATCATGGTAGATACTGCCCTTGATGTTATTCAGCAGACTGAAATAGAGGAGGATACCACGATAGGAAAAATCTGAAAATGAAGCAAACAGGCTCTGGA
>JAYVIJ010000013.1:0-47377 GCA_043770315.1 Candidatus Altimarinota bacterium
CATCTGAGATAGAGTCTGTATAGTTGCTAAATTCAGGATTTTCATATAATCCATCGAAGTCGAGCTACAACTCGCCTTTTATTCATTACCTACAAGTAATATGGTTTCACAACTCAATGCACGGCATAAGCCAAAATATACACTTCTGACTTTTTATAAATTTATCGATATCCCTGAATATGAACTCGATGCTATAGCCCAAGAACATCTTGACTATACTCGGGATATAGGACTCAAGTGACGCGTCTATATCGGGACTGAGTGAATCAGCTCGACGATCACATGAAATGAGGGACAATGCTGGGCATACCGAAAATTTTTAGAATCATCAAAATATTTTCAAGATATTCCTGATATAGATACAAAAGCAACTCCTGTAAATGATCACGAATTTCCTCGTATGAGCGTGAAGATCCGCAATGAAATAGTCACATTTGGAGTCAAAGTCACTGCTGATCAAGTAAAAAAATATAAAAAAGAACTCACTCCAGATGAGTTCAAAAAAATCCTTGAATCTGATAAAAAAGATGAGTATGTGATACTCGATATGCGAAATGACTATGAATATCGGCTTGGTCATTTTCGAAATGCTATCCCTGCAGGAACGGTGAACTTTCGTGAAGTTCCCAAACTCCTTGAACAATACGGAAAAGCAGCACAAGGAAAGAAAGTTATCTGGTATTGTACAGGTGGTATCCGTTGTGAAAAAGCAGCCGTGCTCGCGAACCAATCTTCAGAAACAGAATTCTACTCGATCCAGTGATGAGTCGTGAAATACGTCAATGAATATAATGATGGAAACTGGCTTGGGAATCTCTATACATTTGACGGGCGAGTCTCGACACAAGTCGGCGATGAATTCACACATACTACTATAGGGGAATGTCTCTATACAGGAGAAAAAACTGATAATTGCGAAAATTGTCGTTATGCACCATGTAATGCTCGTATGATCGCTATGCCATGAGCATACAAGAAGCACATGGGTTTTTGTTCACGAGAATGCTATGAACATGCTCGAGAAGATGGACTCGTGAAAGTAGTACCATGGGATAAGCTGGATTATCTGAATCTCGGTCGCACCTGGAGAGGGGATCCATCGAAAAAAGACGAGATTATCTTCCAGATCCAAAAAAATCTCGATATCAAACTCGCAAAAATCGAGTGGAAGTATCTCACTTCCCAAAAAGAAGAAGAAATCATTGAATGTTAGTATGTTCGAAACCCCCGCCTGAGCGAGGGTTTCTTTTTTGGGAAGTAAGGGGTATCTACCCTCTTTTTTCCATGGATCTTGATGTCCATTTAGCCACCACATCATGGCATCAAAGAACACCCACATTATGGCAAAACAAAGTAATAACATGGAAATACTCCAGTAGAGGAATTGCAGAAGTCCGAAAACGAAGGACCCGAGCATTCCCCAGAGCGGACTGTAACCCATCTTTTGCATGATGAGTGCGACCATGGAGCCAACCAGGATATTCCAGAGGAGAGATTTACGCATGAACTTTCTCACATTCCCATCCAACTCACCTTGGATGGGAGAATTTTTTGCGGTGAGCAATGAGGCAAATGCCAGAAATTCCCCAACCAATTGTAGGTTAGATATGTATATTATACTTTTATATATAATATATGTCAATATTTTGCATTGAAAATGATCTTATGATAGAATTAATGAAATTATTCAACAGCATGAGTCTTCTCTGACAACTTCAACCTCAATACGGGAATACTGATACAGTATGAATTATGCGTGATATCGATCTCGTACTCGGAATTGGATATGATCATCCTATATTTCGAGATATTTTTCAGTCAATCAGAGATCGTGTATCTGGCATACTCGGATATCAGCCTCGGCTTGGAGCCGATCTCCGAAACGATATCTTTCGTGCAAAAGATACTATAGTAAAAAAATCTGGGTTAACCCTTTCAGCGGAAGACCGAGCGAACCTTTCTGGGATGGACAAAGCCCATTGGGAATACCAAAGACTTATGATTTTCCGACAGATTCTCTTATCGAATCCTCATGCGACTCTCAAAGCTATGACTGATACCCTAGTGACTATTCTTCATAAATATCCAATTCCCATTTCTGGACTTAAGTCTATTTCTAAAATGGTAGCTCAATCATGAAATGATGTATTTCAAAGAGATATAAGCATAGTACGACTTCAGTATGGTCATATTGGAGTGGTAAGCTACTGTGAATGACTCATTTCTGCTGAAAAGTGTCTCAAAACCGTACGAGACTTTGCAGTATGAGAAAGAGTAAAATTTGAATGAAATAAAGAAAATTCTATAGAGTACTGGGATCTTACCAATATCATCAATCTCACAGAAACTCGTATGAAAATTGCCGAAAATCATGAATGATGAGAATCAAGATCGTTTGTACTTTCTGGATGAGCAGGAAATGGATTTAGTCAACTTGGAGTCATATATGAATTCGTAAAAAATGGAGGAAAGATCAAAAGTATTTCTGGAACAAGTATGGGAGCTACGATAGCAGTCATGGTAGGAAAAATCTGAAACGATCATGAAAAAATCCAAGAACTCATGCAAGACTTAATCCAGGCAAATTCAGATGGAAGTATTCCTGAAAAACTCAATGGAAATGAAGAAAAAATGCTCAGTATACTCCATACACTCCGTCTAAAATATTGAGTTACAGATGATATAACTTTTTCAGGGCTCAAAATCCCTGTAGTAGTAAATGCTGGACGGCAATATTCATGAGGAGAACAAGAAGTTATTCTCTGATGATCAGAGCGTGTAATTCCTTCAATTCTTGCATCGATGAATGTACCATTTCCCCACAAAAATAATAATACTGGAGCACTCAAAGATACCCCAGTGCATGGAGTCAATATGATCGACTATGCAGCCAATGAACGAGGAAATCCGACTCACTGGCTCGAAGTACTCGGCATAGAACAGAACGATATTGTCGATATTGATGTCGGTTATTCTTCAGAAAAAGGAGGAAGTCCTACAGTGAGAAGACTCTTTCAGAGAGCTACTATTCGTGATTTCTTTGCAAAGCTGAGAATCCAAGCGAACTGAGGAAAAGTCATAGATATACCGCTTCTCTCATCTGAGTGATATCAATTTCCTCCTGGAGCACTTGAGCGATTTTTTGCATTATGATCAAAGGCATATCACGAAATCTTTATCTCCCAATCTTCACGATAAACCTCACTCATTTCGGCTTATTTTTTTCTACAGAGAGTGAACCCCGATGGAGGCGAGCAATACGATCAACGATAGAAAGTCCGATACCCATACTCTTATCACTTCCTGTACGAGCCTTATCAACACGATAGAATTTTTCTTTGACAAATTCGAGTTCAGAATCCGGAATCCCCTTTCCATTATCAGAAAATTGTAGGATATATTCTTTATCCTTTTTTTCATATTGAATTTGTAGAAGTGTACTTTCTCCTGCATATTTTATAAAATTCGAGAACATATTATGAAGAATCTGGATATACATATTTTTGTCCATGCTCGTCATAGAATCTGAAGGAAAGCGAAGTTCTATAGATTGATCCTTCTTTTGAAGCTGGGGAATATATTCCTGCATGATCTCTTCTGTGATCTTACGTATCGAGAATCGTTCGACTTTCACCTGATCAAAGATATCATGTGTAAGTGATTCAAAATCCATGATCTTAGCCGTTATGCTTGTCAAACGCGAAAGTTCGCTTTGAAGGAGAGGAAGGGTATCCTTATCGAATTTCATCACACCATCTTCGAGTGCTTCGATATAACACTGTACCGCTGTGATAGGAGTACGAATCTCATGTGAGAGATCCGAGAGGAATTCTGTACGGATTTTTTCTTGAATAGAGAGGGATTTATGGAGATTATTGATTGTAGAAATAAGTGGCATGAACTCATTTTTCCCGCCATATCGTATCGTTCCATATCGTTTCCGATCGATAATATTCTGGATATTTCCGATGATAGTACCAATCGGGCGAAATATCGAGCGGATCCAAAGAAAATATCCAAGAAGTATAAGGATCAACCAGATAATATTCACGAGTACTATAGCCTGAAGAATGTTCGTCACAAATCGTCATTCGATAGTATCTTTTCCAAATGCTCAAAGATCAAATGCTGGGAATATATTTTTTTCTGTAGAATTCAGTGGAAGGGAAATCATAGTATCTCCAGAGTTATTCTGGTTCGACATATAGAGCTCTGGATTATTCGAGATATTTTCTATAGAAGTCGAAAGATTCGAGAGTTCAGAAAGTATCGCAAGATATTCGGCTTGATCCCGCTTATCGAGTTTTCCGATTTGTAGAAGAGCTCGGATACGCTCAGGATCAGGAGTATCCTGACTATCAGTCTGAGCAAGTTCCGAGATATAGACATTAAAATATCGCTCAGACAGGATCTGAAATGCTCCGATATTTACGACCGCAGTAAGAACAAGGATGATCCCTGTAATAAGGGGAATACGATAAGAGAGGTACAATGAAATATTTTATGGATAAGTGAATTATAGTGAATTTCTGTATTCCACCAAGAAATTTTACGTGATTTCCGCGTGAGCTTCGTATTGCTTTTTTTGTGTTTTTCAATATCCTATATAGGATATCTCTCTTAAAAATCTATGACTGTCCGTACTCGACTTGCCCCATCTCCGACATGATATTTCCATATTGGATGACTTCGCACTGCTCTCTATGCCTATCTGTGGGCGCATCATAATAAAGGTCAGTACATCCTTCGAATCGAAGATACCGATCGCACTCGTATAGTAGAGTGAGCGATCGATGTATTCCTCGAGACACATAGCATCATGTGAATCGTGCCAGATGAATGACCTCATAAAGATGGAGGGTATGGTCCTTATATACAAAGTGAAAGAACCCATATTTATGCTCCGAAGCTTCACAAGATGTGCGAAGAGTGATCTGCATACTATTGTTTTTGTAGTTCAGAGCGACTTGATGCCCTCAGAAAAGAACAAGAAGAATTGAAACTTCCGACAGGCTATGATGGACACTGTCGTCATATGCCTCTTGAAGAATCAAAGGAAAAAATAGCGAACGGCGAAAAATGTACCATACGACTTAAAGTACCAAAAGGTGAAACAGTTATGATGAATGATGTCATCCGAGGCCGTATCGAGTTCCAGACTTCCCAAGTAGAAGACGCGGTACTTCTGAAATCTGATGGGATCTTCCCGACCTATCATGGTGCCGTTGTCATCGATGATTCTATGATGTGTATCACCCATGTCATGCGTGGTGAAGAATGGATCAGCTCTATCCCGATCCAAATACTTACCGCTCGTGGTCTTGGTATCACATTACCCGAATATGCTCATCTCCCGAACATCATGGGGAATGATGGAAAAAAACTCTCCAAAAGGACAGGCGACACTGCTGTTTCTGAATATCTTTCAAAAGGATTTCTTACAGAAGCGCTTTTGAATTTTATTGCTCTTCTTGGATGGCACCCAAAACAAGATGAAGAGATTATGACTATGGATGAGATGATCGAGAAATTCCAACTCAAAGATGTCCATAAATCCGGTGCTATGTTCGATATGGTGAAACTCGACTGGATGAACGGTGAATACATAAAACGAATGGAACTGACGGAACTCCATACCAAACTTTCGAAGTATCTCGAAACGTATGAGGGAGATTTTTATAATACAGTTTTCTCAAAGCGGGATTATGCATTTAATGAGAAGATTATCAGAGAACTTCAGACTCGTATGAAGCGATTTGATGAGTATCGAGGACTCACGACTTCACTCTATTGAAGGGCAAATGTGCGGAAAGATCTCCTTGTGAATACAAAAATGAAGATCGATTCAGAAAAAGATGCGCTTGAGTCTATTTCGTGAGTTCGACAATTTATAGAAAGTGCCGACTTCACTACAATGGAGAGTATTAAAACTCCTATCCTTGAAGCAATAGCGAGCTCGGGAAAGAAAAACGGACAAGTACTCTGGCCACTCCGCATTGCTCTCTCAGGAGAAGAATTCTCTCCTGGTGCTTTCGAACTCCTTTTTATCCTCGGAAAAGATGAGTCTCTTCGTCGTATCGATGCTATTCTTGAATAATTCCTATCATCAAATCCCCTTAAAAAATCAACTTCACTCATCATAATTTTATCTACCCGAGAATGCTCTACTCCATATTAAAAACCATCATTGATACTACCATTGCTCAATATGCATGTCAGAATTGTCAATGAAAAATCGATGAGAATTCTGTCACCGTCGGTGAGACAAATGCAAGTCAAATACATCTTGATATCACTTGTCCTCACTGTCAATCACATGCACATATTCATGCAGAGGTCGCGAATGTCCATACTCAGGTCACTCATACTCCTCAGGCAAATACTCACATGAAGAAAAATGAAAATGTGATTAAGGAATCTGATATACAGGCTATAACTGAAAATCTCCAAAATATTCAATCCATAGAAGATCTTCTAAAGTAAATAAAGATATACTGTATTCTCTCCACCTTTATTATTCGTTATTTATTCTATGTTTTCCAAACTCATTGCTTTTCTCTTTATTATAGTGATTCTCTATATCGGAGCTATATTTATCCTTCCAGAAATGGCAGATACCTATGGGAGTAAAAGCTGGAATAATATCGTACGGTCTTTTAAGGCAAAAATCGATACGGATAATGCTCATTTTGGATCAGGAAAAACTCTAATCGATGGAATCAGTGATATCGCAAAACCTTATATCGACGAGTCAAAAGCCGTCACGAAACAAGTACAAGAAACAGTAACGACTAAAACAGAGCAAGTAAAAAAAGCTGCTGATTCTGTAGAAAAAGCATACCAAGCCGTAGAATGAGCAAAAAATGATGTACAAAACGTGACAAAATTTGGAACAGGATCGAAATAATTTTCTCAAATACTCTATCCAATTTTCAATCCCCATCCTCTTATGACCTTCGAAAGACGACGCCTTCATACACAAAAACCAAAAAAATCAAAACTGTGAGCTTTGATTTTTATATGTTTCATTTCTTTTATTCTCGGATTTTTCTGGGTAAAATCAACAGGAGAGATCATCGTAAAGCCAGCAATATTCAGTCTTGAAAAATGAGTCACTATGAATCAACTTCCAAAAATATTGGGACTAGAAATCAATGCAACACGCTATAAAATTTGGTTGAAGTATTTTGCTCCTTCGGTACCAAAACTTCAAACAGGAACATATAAAGTCACCAAAAGCACAACTCTGAGTGATACTATTGCAAGTGTACTGACAAAACCAACGTATACTGATATCACCATCACCATACTTCCTGGATGGAATATGTATGATATCGATGCCTATCTTTCCGAAAAGAAAATCATCCCTACATGAGCTTTCCTTATAGCTGCACGTGATAACTTCTCTACCTTCTCAGAAAAGTATGATTTTCTCAAGTGACGCATGAGCATGGAAGGTTTTCTCTATCCTGATACTTATAGGATACTTCCGACATCGGATGCTTATATGATCATAGATAAGCTTTTGGGTGAGTGGAACAAAAAAATCGGAGACACCTATAAATCTCTTGGTTCAAATGCATACGAGAATCTCATACTTGCATCGATCGTAGAACGTGAAGAGCGAAATAGCACTGAAAAGGCGAAAGTCGCAGATATCCTGGCAAAACGCGTCAAAGAAGGAATAGCTATGTGAGCTGATGCTACTGTGTGTTATGGTTATGCCAAAACACAGAAGCAATGTACTCCAGAATTCATCGGATCAGTCATCGGTATCAAACATCCCTATAATACAAGAAATAAGCAAGGATATCCGCCGACACCGATATCAAGCCTTTCTGATGATACATGGCAAGCAGTACTGCGTGATGATCCAAGTCCGTACTATTATTATCTTCATGATGCTGATGGGGTTATACACTATGCCAAGACCAATGCTGAGCATGCACAAAATAAACAAAACTATATCCAGTAATTCTTATATAATTCTTACTTTCGTGAGCTACAATCATCAAAAATAATACTCACAATAAATAGCATATGGTATCGAAAATCAATCATGCGCTTTTTCCTCTAGAAGCTCTCCTCCAAAAATACCGAAAATACATCGGATATTTTATACTATTTCTCACTTTCTGCTCACTCTACTATTTACTCGATGAAAGATCGATCAAGGAAAGTGGAGAGAAGGCTCTACTTATACTGTGGGTTATACTTTGGATACCGATTTTTGCCCGCGTCATCTGACTCAAGATCGCCACACACCTCCTTCCATTACGAAAAGAACTTGGCATCCTCATGGGAGTACTCGCACTTGTACACTCAAGTCGCTTTTTCTTGACCAATCCCGATTGGATATGGACTGTTGATTTCTGGTATTTCGACTGACAGATCAACTATCTTGCATTTTGATTTTTTGCACTTGTTTTTAGTATCCCGCTTACCCTTACATCAAATCTCTACTCGATGAAACTTATGGGAAAGTGGTGGAAACGACTTCATAGAACTGTCTATATTATCGCTCTCCTCGTTATCATTCATGTCGTACTTCTCAAGTGGAGTATCCATTTTGAGTTTGTCCCTGTTGTGATTTTTATTCTCTATTCGATCGGAAAAATACTCGAGTGGAAGGGTTTCTCATTTTTAAAAAAATGAGTTGCTCCTCCTGTGCAAAAATGACAAAAATACTATTGTGTTCCTTGTGGATATATCTATGATCCTCTACTCTGAGATAAAGACTGTGGGATATCTCCTGGTACCGAATTTATAGATATTCCCGATACTTGGAGATGTCCAGTGTGTGGAGTGACGAAAAGTGATTTTATTCCTTATGATTCTGATGAAGTCATTTCTCTCTATTCGGGTATCATCAAAGAAAAGAATTTTCTCAATCCAACTACTTTGGAAGTCATCATACAAACAGAAGATGAACTCAATAGTACTCCATGACAATTCATGAGCTTTGCTTGGGAAGATACTGAGTGATCATTCATTCGACAATATTCAATCGTAGAACAAAAGGGGAAATTTTTCACTTTCACGATCAAGCTCACTGAATCAGGAAGAGGAGCAAAACTCCTACAAGAGATTCCTCTGGGTACAAAAATTCTATTCAAATGAATATTTGGTACATTTATACTCAAGGATACGAAAAATCCAAAGATATTCATCTCGACAGGAACTGGTCTTGCTCCGATATACAATATGGTTCGATCCTTTTCTTCTGATATTCAGACAAAGTTATATTTTAGTGTCGCTACCAAAAATGATCTCTTTTACGAAGAAAAGCTCAAAGCCCTTAGAAATGTCGAACTCCATATTTGTACCACACGAGAAGAAGTAGCATGATGCGAATTTGGTCGAGTAGATATCGATATGATCGAAGCCGATAGTGATACCGAATGGTACCTTTGTGGAAAACCACGAATGGTAAGTGAAGCAAAGGAAAAACTCACAAAAAGATGATTTACTCAAATCTATAGTGAAGAATTCTCATAAGCATCATTGTGATTTCTTATGCATTATAAAGCTCGTCTGTCGAGCTTTTTTTGCAAACTCACTTGGTAAATAGATTCCTTCAGATACACTAAGGAGTATCTTAATCTCAATCTTTATGACTTCCAACGTTCTTAATAATATTTTTAATAACCTCCTCACCCTCAATGAAAAAACACTCGATGCTTTTTTCGATGATGTACGAGATAGCTATAAAGCGCTCAAAAAAGATGGAGATATCGATAGTCTAAAAGTTCTGCGCAACCAACTCCAGACTATTCGCGAAAATCAGTGAGATGACGTTCGAAAAAAAAGTAAGGAAGAGTATCGAAGACTCGTAGACATCATCGATGATATCACTGAACTGATCGTCGAGTTCGAAAAACAAACCACAAAAGAAATCATACTTGTCGATGTCGTCAAAAAATATCGCAAAAAAAATACTCCACTCACCGAGCTTCCTCCAGAAAAACAAAAAACCCATCAACTTGTCGCGATCAAAAAATCTGAAATTGCCTATGAAGAAGAAATGCTCATGCTCCAGCTCGAACTCGTAAAACTCCAGAAATATATCGGAGAGACCGGACAAAAACTGCTTATCATATTTGAAGGTCGAGATGCTGCAGGGAAGTGAGGAAATATCAAACGATTTATGGAAAATCTCAATCCGAGATCAGCAAAAGTCGTCGCCCTCATGAAGCCGACTGATGTCGAAAAATGACAGTGGTACTTTCAGCGATACATATATCATCTTCCGAATGCTGGAGAGATGGTTTTCTTCGATCGATCTTGGTATAATCGAGCATGAGTCGAGCCAGTAATGGGCTTTGTCGGAAAAGCGGATTATGATAAGTTTATGTTTGATGCCCCCGAACTTGAAAAAATGCTCGTTAAATCTGCAGGAATCAAGATTATAAAATTTTACTTTTCTGTTTCAAAAGCTGAGCAAGCAGCACGCTTCGAAGAACGTCGTACCAATCCACTCAAGCAGTTTAAACTCTCTCCGATAGATCAATTCTCACAGAAACTTTGGGATCGATATACTGTCGCTGAATATGAAAATCTCTCTCGCACACATACAGACTGGGCACCTTGGACGATAGTAAATAGCGATAATAAGGAAGCTTCTCGCATCAATGCTATGAAGTATATATTATCACAATATGACTATCCTGATAAGATCAAGGCAGAGAAACTCAAAATCGGTAATGATATCATCCTTTCTGGAGAAGAAAAAGCAAAAATTCTTAAGAAAGAGGTGGAAGGAAAAAAGGGGCTATTTGAGTAAATATTGACATAAGTGATAAAAATATTATATTAGTAATAATATAATATTTTTATCATGAATTTAGTAATTGTCGATGGTGCAGACTGATTTTCAACAAGAAGGATGTTCACGACTATACAAAAACGTGGACCAAAGAAATGAAGTTTATATATTCCACGATTTTCAGATATTTCTCAAAATGAGCCTTGACTGAATAATTCGGATCTATCTGCTTTTGTAAGACAAAATATAAATTCACTTGTTCATTTGATAGATGGAGCTGAACAAGATCGATTTAATCAAGTTGTAATTTGATGATCTCCTATCAGTTATCATGCCTTTGCACAAATTAAGTGACGAATAATTAGTGATAAGGTACTCGCAGAACTTGAGGCAGTTATGGGAGTACTAAAGTGAGTCACACAAGTACAGCTTATCAATCCGCCCAACGTATTAGCAAGAAAAAAGTGAGAGTGAATACTTACTCCTAATGAAGTATGAGAAATGTCTATTCTACTCTGAACTCAATACAAGTGATTATTTTGAGATGACAATATCAGGAATGTTGATATTAATCCTTAAGATAAAATTGATTTTCCAGTGACATATCCACTCGCCCAACATATCTGCAGTGAGAAACCTCACGTATAGCCATCCACATTAAGGACTTCTCCTGCAAAATAGAGATTTTTATGAATTTTTGACTCCATCGTCTCTGGATCGAGTTCATCGGTATCGACTCATCCTGCCGTGACGAATTCATCACCAGGACGACGTTCGAGAAGCGTGAGTGGGATTCATTCGCCAAGGAGTTTCGAGATTCTTTCTCGATCTATGCGAGCGATCGATCCTGCGAAAGTCTCTTCGATATGAGCAAAATGCTCCTTCACGAATGCTTCTGCGAATCTTCGCGGAAGCTTCTCAGAGAGGATACTCGTGATGAATTTCTTGGGGTGAAGCTGGAATTGATCTTTAAGGAGTATTTCCCAGTCAGAAAATTTCATAGATGATAGGGGAGAGAAGGTGATATTTTTATGACTTCATTTCTCGATCTTCTCGAAAGCAAGCTCTGAAGAAAGCATAAATACTAGTGGTCATGAAATACCGAAGTGTGTGAGAAGAAGTGGTCATCTGAGATTTCCGATAGATGCATCAGGAAAGGCAAGTCCAGAAAGATTATGAAGCCATGACTCACTCGTAAGGAAACTCGAAAGGGAAGGACCAAGTGGAGTGATATGGTGACCAAGGGATCGAGCAAAAGCATATCCATCACCTGTCGAACCTGTATGGCTATATGCATTTCCTCAGGTTGTAATGATGAGAATATCTGATTGGTATACTCATTTTACTGTTTGGATAGTATACTTCCCATTATTCATTTTTACTGATTCTACTCCTTCTGAATAATGTAGTGATACTCTATCACGATTTTTCGCAAATATACTCTCAAATACCCCTACAACATCTCTCCCATCATCAGAAATAGGAAATACTCGTAAATCATCCTGAATCTTAAGTGGGACTCCATGAGATTCGAACCACTCACGGCATTTTCAAGGAGAAAATTTTCCCATCGCTTTTCGGATAAAATCCCAACCGCGAGTATATTTCGTAGCAAGAACTTTTTTATCTTCGATAGAAGTTGTCACATTACATCTTCATCATCAAGAGATGATGACTTTTTTTCCTGGACTCGAGTTTTTCTCAAAGAGATGTATCTGATACTTTGTTTGTAAATTTTCAAGTATTGTCGCTGCGGACATGAGACCTGCAGCGCCTGCTCAGATGATAACTATAACTTTCATTGTCATATCTTTTATACTATGGAAATAGTTATAAATACAAGGTAATAAAATGAAAAAGTATAGCTCTGTTTTTTTGTTTATAGAAAATGTTGTTTATAATAAAATCTCATTTATTTCTTTTCATTAAACTATGAAAAAAATCCTCCTCGTACTCCTTTCCCTCTGACTCATCGGAAGTATCAATCCTGGATATGCCATATCAGAATCAAATTCATCCGATACTGCTTACTACGAGCAAAAAAAGCTCGCTGAGCAAGATACATCTACGAAAATGCGATGAGAATACTACCAAAAGTATAAATCAAAATGAGGCTACGATCTCAGCATCCTGACTCCAGAGATTCTCGATGGAAGAGTGACCAATGAATCCCAATTCTGGGAATCACTGAAAAAGATGCAAAATCTCAAAGAGATTCCTGAAAGAAAAATATATGCAGAGAAACTCATAAAGTATGGTGCAGATGCTTCAGATTTCACAGAAAATACTCTAGCTGATTCAGGAAAATTCTGGGAAATGTATAAGAAGTGGGAGTGGGTGCTTAAATCAAATACTCCTGTTCCAGAAAAAAAAGAAGTAAATGATACTCCTGTAAAAAAAGAAATTGAAGCTCCAAAATATGTGCAGAAAGAGCAAAAATCTCCACAACAAGCACAAAAACCTCAAGCCCAAGACAGAGCAATCAAGCTCTTTGTCACACGTCTCGATAAAGTCCCATCTGATAAGCTCGAAAATACTCTCATAGTACTCCAAAAGAATATCAAAAAACAAATAGAAATTGCATCGAAAAAAGGATCGAAACTTATAGTCAGTCGGCTTGAACAAATGCTCAGAATCGTAGAAGAACGTATGGAATCTGATTCTGATGAAGCCCTGATAGAAGGCTTATTCGCGAACTAATATCATAGAACTCGAAAATACCTCTTGCAAGAAAAGAGGTATTTTTTCTTTTTTTGTCACAAAATTTCTATATAATGGTCTTATAATTGTATCTCATGTTCCTCCAAACACTCACGCAAGCAAAAATCTGAGATATGAGCGCCTTCTGAGCACTCTATGATGAATCATACGATCGAGTATATCGCTATATTTTTCACCGTACACTTGATACTACGGTCACTGAAGATATAATCAGTGAAGTATTCTCGAAAGCACTCAAAAATATAAAAAAATTCCGATGAGAATCCGAAGGTGAGTATTATGCTTGGATATTCCAGATTTCTTATACCACTTTGATCGACTTTTCTCGAAGAGTGATCGGCATAGACTCACTCGAAGAGATCGAATGGGAAATCTGATATGAAGAAGGCAAAGGTAATGTCCTCGATCGAAAAGAAAAACTCAAAGAAGTACTCCAGTACATGAAGACTCTTACCGAAAAAGAGCGTACCATCATCACGATGCGTATCTGGGATGATCTTTCTTATGAAGAAATCGCGAAGATCACACAAGAAACTGAAATCAATATCCGAAAAATTGTCTCTCGAACACTTACGAAGATCACTTCAAATGTCTGAGCTCTTAGTATCATCCTTTTATTCATCACGTATGTCTGGTAAAAAAAATGATATCCTCGTTCCACTCGAATCCCTTATCGATGAAGGGAGCCGAGAAAGTGTGTCAAAAGTTATCTCTCTTCTCGAAGAATATCGCCCAAAGATAAAAATCGATACAGAATACCAAAAATCCTTAAAACAAAATCTTCTCTCAAAAAAAAAATCTCCATTCTCCTTATCATTTACTATCCCTTGGTTTACGCTCATGTCGAGTATTTGAGCGATCACCACCTGTTTTATCGCGGCATTTGCACTCTATACGCTTTGGACAGAATCCACTCCATGAATGATATCTTCTTCCTGAGTCTCTCGAATCAATCCATCAAGTATGATGTACTCGGAAGAGAAAGCAGAAAAATTTGCTTGAGATGCATCTAGCCTAGAAAATACAACTTGAGGAGCATTATGAGAGAGAGAAATTACGAATATGAAAGCATCGATAAGTACTCATGACTTCAAGGTAGAGAAATCTGCTATCGATAAAGAAGTCAATGAAATAGAAAATGAAGTCCTAAATATCGATTCACTCGATATATCAACTCAGTCTCCAGCCCCAATAGCAAGACAGATAGAACCACCTTCAAATATACCATGAGATATGGCATGATCAGCAAACATGAATCAAGGGATGATGAAGATATCTCCTCAGATGGCTCTCACTCAGTCAATCCAATCTTCACCAAAGCTTGTCTATCCAAGCATTATGAAAGTGTATATAAAACTAACACCTTGGAATCAAGAAGATATAATAATGCGGTCATGAACTGGACTCGTAACAAAAGAATTTTCGACTGAAAAAATTTCTCTCCTCGAAAATCGATCCAAAACGCTCGCAGAATGAAGAAAAATACTCTCTTATTCAATCGTTTATATTCCTCGTACAAAGATATCACGAGATCCAAGTGAGCTCTACTATCTCGTACCGACGATAGAGTATATCCTTGAATGAGGAGAAAAGATCCTCATCCCACTCATACGAGGATATAAATAGTACCGAACTAATGCTATCATAGATAATTCTTTGAATTTATTTGACTTTTTAATAAATAATTATATAAATAAAAACGTCTTTTTTAATTTCACTCTTTATGAACTCTCATTTCGTTCGTGTATTTGCTTTCATTTTCGGACTCGCACTTCTTGCTCCAAGCGTATCAGCAACTCGTATATATGAACGCCCTACTCGTACTCCAGTGCGGAGCTATATCACCACTCCTACCTATCAATACCAATGAACGACTACTTCCACTCTCATGTGTAGCAGCTATACCAGTGCAAGCGTATGAGTCGGAACACTCATAAATGGTGTCATGGTCACGATAGATTCTTCTGATTCAGTCTTACAAAATTGTATCAAAAATACTACATGGCTTACGTACTTCACTCGCTTTGGAAATACCGTCAATGTGAGCATATCACATACGACTCATGGAGTACAGATCACTGCTACAAGTTATGATGCTGGTACCGTATCGAATCTTCAGAATGCAACATGGAGAAATATCATCACTGGAACAACGACTCAGTCAGAACGTTATGGATACACATATAATCCTCCTCCAACTTATTATAACAACAATCAGTATCCTCGCGCACCAGAACGATATCATACAGAAAGAAATACAACTTCATACAATCAATGATACTATAGTAACGGACAGTACTATACAACACAACCTACATACTCTTCGAATCAAGGGTACTATAGCAATGGGAATTACTATACGACACAACCATCCAATAGTACCAATCAAATATACTCCTACAATGGACAATACTATACAACCCATCCTTCAAATACTTACTATACGACACCTGCGCGCACGTACCGTGCTGGATCATCGATCTTCCCGAATACCAATCAAATGTATCGCGCTCTTACCTATGTATCGAATGGCGTAAAAGTGACACTCACAAGTGCTGATTATAGTACAATGCGTTATCTCCAAGGATACTCCTATGCAAGCCTCTTCTCTGATCTTTCTGGGGTATCGCTGAGTACTTCGAATATCGCAGGTGGAGTCGAAGTCACCATCACTGCAGGCAATACCTCTACCGTAGAACAACTACAGAAAGCGGGATATGCTCTCGTCTACCAATAAAAAATAATCCCTCAGTCTTGAGGGATTATTTTTTAGGAGGTGAGAAGGGGCTTAAGTTTTTGCTCGACGTCTGAAAGAAGATAGTATCGTGAATTCCCTCATGCTATATTCGCACCTACTATATGTCGTAGATTCACTCGTGGTATAAGTATCTGTATTTTCCCATAGTATATGCCATAGCGATCTGCTATCCCTGAGGCTGATATATACTCGATATCTTCCACTATGACGATCCCATTTCTGATAGAATCGACAAAATCCTTTCGCTTCTTCTGTTCGAGAAAAACTTCTTGAACCTGTGCGAGATGAAAACACGGACATATATTTCATGAGGTACTCAGTGCTTCTATCGAATCAATTTTTGAACGTCGACAGATATCTACTAAAGTTTTACCTGGTCGCCCGTACACTCGCTCCATATACTCATCATTGACATATGTAGATTTATTTTTTTCGAGAGTACCATCGGGCGAGAGTCGAGGAAGTCGAGCAATAAAAGTAGATTTTTTCTCTGCTTCTTCTTCTCTATAGAGTGTAGCATACATGATTTTTTTATCTTTTCATACTCCCGAGACGACACTGATAGAATCACGAAAATGTCGCTCTATATACTTCTCTGGAAATACATATTTCTTATAGAGTGCACCTGCTTCACGATACATTTTTCATTCATATTCTCGAAAGCAAAACCCGCCTACATCTTTTGGGGCAGAATTCGTCAAGATCGCAGAGAGAAGGTCTTCGAGTGCATAGTAGGGTCGAGTTTGAGTCGTGTCAGTATTTTTCGCAGTTATGGTCTCGAGTCACTCGAAATGTATACCTACCCTTCCTTGTCGAATTCAGAGCATCTGAACGAGACGAGATTTCAGATAGTAGTGTTTTCCTGCATGTTCGATAGCCCTATTGTATCATGAAGTCGTATGATCTATTTTTGGAGGATGGTAATTTTGAAGGCAAGAAAGTGGATACAGATTCATAAATCGGACATTCCCTTCACGATCTTGGACTTTTGCGATTTTGCGTTCTCCTCCATATTGCCGTATCTTCACTTTCGTAGAAGTATCCGATCGAGATTCGAATTTCCCCATAAAATACTCGACCTCTGCATAGAGTTCACCTTCGATATCGACTGTACCATCTTCTCAGAACGTGTAAACTGTATCGACACCGTATGCTGTGATACTCTCCACGACCTGTATCCCATGCGTCATCTTGGTGATAGAGAGATCGCGGTGAAGCTCTGCTCGAATATCAGCCGGAAGGGAATCATAGATATCTCATTGCATCTTGGTGCGAGCTGCAACTTGATCTGTATGTGTCATATTTTTTGGATCGAGAGGGGATTCAAGATCGAAAATATCCATAAGGGTCATCGGATGTGATCCTCGAGTCTTTGGGAAAAGTTGGACGATCATGCAATCAGGTTTTTGTCGGGGATCCTCCCAGTTTTTTCTCATGACACGAGGGAGAAGCTGAGAAACTCTCGTAGAAGATGCCGAACACGTCGCATCGAGCATACACCGAGCATTCGGAAGATTCATCCCCCTTCCTCCCATCTGGCAGATGATAAGAACATCGACTTCTCATGCTTCGAAATCACGCATATCTTTTTTGAGGGTTTCTGGAGTGGTTTCTTTACCTGTCCACCATCGAATATTGAACTCACGACCATAATTCTGACGAAATGCTCTTGCTGTCTCACGTACAAGATGAGTAGTCGGTACTGCGACGATAGTAGGATACTCTTTCCGTCGACTATACCCAACGAGTGAATCATAGGTACTCACGATCCCCACATAGATCTCTGCTTCCATAAGGACTCGATCGAGCTCCTCTATAGGATATTGACCAGACGCATCAGGAAGAGCATCCATAGAGACACTCGACTCGATCAATTCATATTTTGGACGTAGAAGAACTTTATCATGGATTGCTTGAGAAAGAGGATATATATGGAGAGTCTCACCCCATACATCTTCGATACTTCTCCCATCACTCCAGAGTCACGTCGCAGAAAATCCGATATGCAGTGCTTCAGGAAAATTCGCGAGAAATCCTTTTCGCTTATCTGTAATATAGAGATCTGCCTCATCACCGATGATGAGTGGGATATTTTGGGAGAGGATTTTGCTTATACGATGATTATTGCGCTGAAGCGTCTGGATCGAGGCGACAAGGAGTCGTCTGTCAGTCGGCTTTTTTCACTTCTCCCAAAGTGCATAGTCCATCTTCTGTTGATCGAGGGTTTTGAGAACTCCGACTTTGATCGAATCTTCTGTGATGATAAGAAGGTCTGGATATGGATGATCGAGTGCATTTTTTGCTCGCAGTGATGCCTCGAGCATCGCGACTTCCATCCAAGTTTTACCTGATCCGCAAGCCTGGAGGATATTCGCTCGAGTCGCATCACTCGTCTGCAGAAAATCCGACAACTTCCCGAGTCATACTCTCTGATGTGGAGCAAGTACGAGTTCTCCTCACTGCAATCCTGTATCGATGATACCATCTAGCTCTCTTCACATATGTCCGCGATACATCTGCATAGTTTGACTATATTGTCAAAAGAAGGCATGTCAAGAATTGAATATACTTTAATCTCTCTATAAAAGCATGCTAGTCCTTAGAATATAAACATCCTTAATTGTGAATTAATTGACTAATAGTATTTATTATATATTATAAATATATGAACTCAGTATCTCAAATTGATGCCTATACTCAAAAAATAGATCATACATCTCATAGTATACTCTATCTAGAAGAACTCTTAAAAGGAGGTAACGTAGAAATTACTACACTTATAAGAGAGTTACGAGCCCGTATTGATATGAGCTTATTGAGAAGCCAAAATTCACTAGAGATACTTACTCAGTACTATAACGGCATAAAATATTTCTGTTCTCAATATGGTAGTCAAATTCCTTCTGTCCAAGCTGGAAAACTTTTTGCATTTCGTCCTGAAAAGTTCGAGGATACCATGACTATTGAACAATATGGTCCAATGTTCATCGTTCGATTTAAAAGTATGTAAGATCTTCTTCATGCAAAGTTTGCACGACGAAAATGATCATTCTCTCAAGATGATAGAATGAGTGGGTTTTTTCGAGTAGTGAATATTGATGGTTATAGCATACCTGTATGTGTAGTCTTATCATGATATCATGAAGAGTCTACTATTACACATGAGTGGACACACTTTCGAAATAATGTAATTGGCTCAGATTATTATAGTAGTGGTGGATGAAGAGATATGTATGAGTCATTGGTCTATGATGATCTTCAAGAGGAAATCTTAGCATTCTTTTCAGAAGGACTCAAAAGATCATATGTGCAAATGTCAATTTTACATGATAAACGATATCAATTTTATATGAGGATTGAGTGATGGTGAGAAGCAGAAAAAAGAAGATTTATCCAAGATGTTACAAAATATATTAATATCGCCAGAGAGGTAAAAGAATTACGATGAGATACCTATATTATAGATCTTGCATTAATACCACTACATAAATGGTATCGATATCTGTTATATTTAAAAAAATCTCCCTAATTTCTAGAGAGAATTTTATGATTTCTGGCAGTCCCACTTGGAATTGAACCAAGATCTACGGCTTTGGAGACCGCTACACTAACCATTGTGCTATGGGACTAAGAGGGTAGAAAGATTATATAGATTAATGTTTTTTGTCAATCTTTGCCAAGCAGATTTCCCGAAAAAGGATAATCCGAAGATCGATAAAGCCTTGCATTTTGGGAAGTTTCCTTATGATGTTATCATTACTTTTGCTCTTATGGAACTGATCATCATATTTTTTCTTACTTTTTTGAATGGTTTTTTCGCACTCTCTGAGATCGCCCTCGTATCCGCCAAAAAAAGCAAGATCGAGCATCTCGCTGGCAGGGGAGATAAGCGAGCAAAGATCGTCCTCGAACTCCGAGAAAATCCTGAGATATTCCTCTCATCGGTACAAGTCGGGATCACACTCATCGGCATCATCGCTGGTGCTTATGGTGGATCTGCTGTAGCAGCTTCACTCGAGCACATCATCGAAACAATCCCTCTCATTTGAGCGTATTCGGAGTGACTTTCTCTCCTTATCGCGATCAGTGGGATCACGTATTTCTCGATCGTAATCGGTGAACTCGTCCCAAAGAGTATCGCAATGAATAATCCTGAGAGGATCGCCCTTCTCTGTGTGCCGATCCTCGTCTATTTCATGAAGATCACCCATCCATTCGTGAAGCTCCTTTCATTTTCTACGACTCTCATACTGAAGTTTCTCCGGATACAAGATGGCATCGAAGAAAAAATAAGCGAAGAAGAACTCATCGCCACACTCAAGACCGCAGGAAGACAAGGGGTCATCAAGAAGGAAGAAGGAGAACTTCATAATAATGTATTCTCATTTTCAGGACAGACAGCACGAGGGATACTCACTCATAGGAACGAAATAGAGTGGATCGATATCGGTGATACTGCGACCCAGATATTCAAAAAACTCAAAAATAGTACCCACTCGAAATTCATCGTCGCAGATGGAACACTCGATACGATCATCGGAGTCTTGAAACTGCGAGATTTCGTCGAAAATCAGACAAAAAAAGATTTCGACCTGAAAGCACTCATCACTAAACCGATCGTCGTGACTATCCATACTTCTGCACTGCAGATACTCAATACCTTTAAAAGGAAAAAAGAGTATATCGCTATCGTCAAAGATGAATTCTGAGGAACTGAAGGGATCGTGACCCTCCATGATCTCATAGAAGTAATCGTCGGTGATCTCCCTGACGAAGATGAGGAGATCGAAGCAAATATCATAGGGAGAGGAAAACATGAATACCTTATCAATGGAAAGACTCTTATATATGAGATCAATCAATACTTTCAGGAAGAGATCATCCAAGAAAAGAAAAATGACTATACGACACTCTCAGGATATATGATGAATCATTTTGAGCGTCTTCCAAAAACAGGAGAAACAATGGAGTGACAAAATGGATATATCTTTGAGATCGTAGACATGGATCAATTTCGTATCGATAAGATCCTCGTTCGAAAGTCCCATAAATAAAAAAGACCAGATGACTGGTCTTTTTTTTATTATGAATCGATTAGATCGAGTAGCGAGTGAATGATACGATCGCATCTTTCCCGATGAATTCTCCGACTTTCACATCAGGATTCATGACAAATGGTTGAGTAAGGAGAGCATTCTCTTCACGAAACTTCGTCATTTTTCCATCGATGATTTTTTCGAGGATTTCTGCAGGCTTAGAGGCATTCTTTGGATCTTGTTGCATCATGGCGAGTTGGATATCTTTTTCCTTAGTGACGATCTCTTCAGAGATATCTGTAGGTGAGACGACTTGGGGATTCGAAGCGACGACATGCATCGCGACTTGCTTCAGCTTATCTGCATCAGTGCCAGCTTTCGCTACGACAAGTGCGCCATTCTTAAAGTTTGAGTGGACATAGCTTCCGATCACCTCACCTTCGATCTTCGTAAGAACACGGATTTCCATATTCTCACCGACCTTAAGAGTATATTCAGATGCTTTGAGTTCTTCTGCTTGAACAATCGCTTCTGCGTCTGACTCAGAGTTCTGTCGGATAGAAATAAAGTGATCGACCATCGCAGCAAATGTCTCATTGCGAGCGACGAAATCAGTCTCACAAGAAACAACTGCTACATAAGTAGCACCACCTTCTGTGACGATCTTGATCTTTCCTTCACTTGTTTCATTTCCAGCACGCTTCGCAGCCTTCGCAAGACCCTTCTTTCGAAGGAGATCGATGGCGATTTCGAGGTCACCATTTGCTTCTACGAGAGCATTCTTACAGTCAGACATTCCGACTCCTGTACGCTCACGAAGTTCTTTTATCATTAGGGGAGTTATCATAATATTTGAGGATGAGAAATTAAAATCTGATTATTTGTCTTCAGGAGATTTTGGCTCAAAGAGCGCATGAAGATTGAGAGCTTTTATCATTTTTTCTGCATTCTCCAAAAGAGCAGGGAATGAGTAATCTTTCCCACTATATGCCTGAACGGCGATATAAAGAGAAAAAATAAAAAGCACAAAGTTTACCAATCCTACCAAAATACCGAGAAACCACACAAGCATACTCACTATAGATCCAGTAATCTGTATAAGATTGATGAGAAAACCCTGCTTCATATATTTCACTACGTAGGGAGTTTTCACATCCATCAGAAGGGGAATAAAGAACAATATAGATCCACAGGCTGCAGCAAGCTTTTCTTGAGCTGATACTGGGGTAGGGGTATTTTCCATAGAAAGAAAATTTTAGAGGATATGATTATTCACTTTTTGCTTCTTCTTTTTTTGCGATTGGTGATTTTGGAGGGAGCTTTTCTGTCTTTGCAGGAGCAGAAGAAAGAGGTTTCTTATCTTCTGATTTGCGAGCCTTAATAGATGACTTAAGTTCTCCGAGGATGAAGGCAAGAGCTTTGATCGAATTGACATTACAAGGAACAAAGTAGTCTGTCTTATCGATATCTCCCGTAGAACCAAGAAGAGCGATAGTCGTGACACCCATAGTATGAGCTTCTGTAAGAGCAAGATCTTCATAGTGACCATCGACGACGATGACGACATCTGGAGCACGCTTCATATCTTTGACTCCGACGTATGCCATCTTAAGCTTTTCGAGTTCCTTCATCTTTACTGAAATTTCTTTTTTTGTAAGTCCTTCGAGCATTCCATTTGCGAGAGTTGACTCGAGTTCATTATAGTAGCCGATTCTCTTCTTGATTGTAGCAAAATTCGTCAGAAGTCCTGGAACCCATTTTGAGCTGACATAAAATTGACCTGTAGCTATAGCAAGTGCTTCGACGAGATCCTTAGTCTGAACTTTTGTTCCGACAAAAAGAAGACTTTTTCCACGAGAAGTGAGATCTTCGAGAAGTGCCTTCACTTCAGTGAGTTTCTCAGCCGTCTTATAGAGATCAAATACATGGATACCGTTTTGGACACCATAGATATAATCACGCATTTTTGGAGACCAATATTCACGCTTATGTCCGATATGGACAGCGTTTTCGAGCATACTCTGTACGAGTGGAGCGTTTGACATAGAAAAAAATAATAAAAAAATAATCCTTGCGAGATTTTAGGTCAGATACGAGGCGGGAATATCCACAAGTGAATGTCCCGAGGAAGTATCCTTGCAATCAGAAAAATAAATTTCTGAAAAACAAAAAATCCCAACTCAATTCTCATATTCCGAGAGTGAGTCGCGATGATTATAGTGAAAAAGAGGAAAAAGCAAGGAGAAATGAACGGAAAAACCATATTGCTATACTATTTTTGCACCAATCCCAGCCACCAAACGAGAGTATCTTCATCTTCGATTTTTTGGATCGGTCAATACAGAGAGTGAGGGTGTGTCTGATCGAATTCTATGATCGCACCAGATCCGACTTTTTCTTGCTGAAATCGAGAAGAAATATCTGGGTTTCAAGCATGAAAAGATTCGAGATATCCAAGTCCCTTTTCTCGGACAGAAAGAGCAACTAAGAGCGTCTTATACTGACTCAGATCAATATGAGATCAATCATTTTTTGCATATATACCCGTATCTGTATGCCATGCGACATATCGTGCTGTTGCGAGTAAAACTGAAACTACGATATTTTCCCCTGTTACTTGTCTCACTCGTTCTTGTATCTGAACAACAAGAGGATGATCTGAAATAGTTAAAACACGCTTTGCGAGTTTTTCTCGACTGATTTGAAAATTATATTCTTCGATAGGAGGCACACTGATGTTTCATCGTGGAAATATCATAATAATATATTAGGATTTACGAAAAATTTGCCATCTTTTTCCTTGAGTTTTTTTGGCAACTCTTGGGTTAGGACATGTACCTTGTATAAATTTTATATAATTTTCATCAAGAATCCAGTCTGGCCATGTGCCAGACTCTTGGAAATATATCAGCGCATCAGCAAGATCTGTATTTTGTCCATGTGATATTTGCGAAAGTTGGAGCGCTCCATTGAGGCGCAAAAATAATGACATACCCTCTTCTTTGAGAGTTCCATCAGAAAATATGAGATCGTGTGATTTCAGATATCAAGTCAATATGGGACCAAAATCCTTACAATCATAATACCTACAGGATTCATAATTATATCCTCTCGCATTATATATACCACACTCTCAGCATCCCAAAAGATGATCACATCGAGTATTGACTCACTTGATTACCTTTCCTGGGAGACGACCTTGTCATGACTTCGGAGTAGATATTTCAGGAGCAATACAACACAAAGATGCACACTCAGAACAATTTGGCATGAATAAATAATATTAATACAAATATAATTATATTTAATATATTGTCAATACTTACTTTGATCCGTTCTATTAAGAATCAAGAAGTACAGAAATCTTCGAAGAATATGCCAGACGCATAGAAACCGTTCGCTTCGATTCAGTCGTCCCATCGATTTTTTTAAGAAGCCTCTTTCCGTGACTCTGTACTGCCATATAAAATTCCATATCTACACCAAGTGATTTTCCCATGATTTTTGCTTGAGGGAGGAAGTTAGTAATTCGATCATCATAAAAGCGGATTTTTCCTGGAACATATCCAAGTTCAAGAAATTTTTCGAGCATTCGTATTGGTTTCTTTTTTGCATCATCTACGATAATACGTGGAGCATTTCCGAATCATGATTGTGTAATTTTTTCTTTTTGAAAATCATAGTCTCCTGCAGTAAGGATGATATGATCAGGATTATCAATATCAAATGCATATTCCCTTTCCATATGAAGTTGGTAACTCTTCAAATTCATCATACTCACAAAACGCCTATATCATTTTGGGTCTTCTGATCATCGAAATCATTTTGGAAATGTTTCTTTACCATATTTTTTTTCAATATATGGATATGCTGTATTTCATCGAAACTTGAGTAAGTTTGGATCAACTTTAAATCTCACTGAATCATCTTCAAGCGTCCCATCGAAGTCATAAAAAGAAATAGTCTTATCTTCCTTTTTGGGCAAAAGAGAAACTGCTTCAAGTAAATCTCGAAGTTCTTGGTTTTCATCTTGTGAATTTTGAGATGAAAGTTTTTCTGGGGAAAGCATGCTCTAGTAGCATACCATAGGATACTTATTTCGTCAAATTTACATCACTCCTTCTATATTCTTTCCATTTCCTGACCAACGATAGAGCATCTGACCGACAGAGAAAGCAAGTGCTGAGAGAAGGAACGCGAAAAAGTGTGGAGGCATAGAGTACACTTCTGCAAATCCGAGATAAAATTCGAATGAAAGCCAAGCACCAATACCGACAATCATAGAAAGCAGTGCTGAGATCGTATGTACTTTTTTGATCATAATCGCTGCAGCAAGAGGGACGAATGCTCAAGCAAGGGTGATCTTATAGGCATTTTCCACCATTTCGAATATCCGTGCTTCTTCATGATAATACTTATACGAAACAAATCCCATGATGATGAGGAAAGTCCCGAATACCGATGCTCGAGTGAGTAAGAGAAGTTTCTTGCCAGTAAGTCCTGGAAGAGAAGGCTTCAAAATATTCTCAGCGAAAAGTGCTGATGGGGCGAGCAGTGTTCCAGAAGCTGTCGACATGATCGCAGAAAGCAGAGCTCAGAAAAACATCACCTGAAGAAAGAGAGGTGCTTGCTCGAGTATGAGGGCAGGGAGGACTCTTTGGGTATCTCCTGTAGTTGTGAGAAGATCAGGTGCGATCATGAAAGCAGAGTAAGCAAGGAGGATCGGGATAAATGCAAAGAGTATATAAAAACTTCCTCCGATAACAGCCCCTCGTGAGGCATTTTTCTCACTATCAGCCGAAAGTACTCTCTGAAATACATCTTGTTGTGGTATAGAGCCAAACCCCATAGTCAACACTGCGGAGATCACAGCAATGACGGAAGCAAATGTGATGCCATCTGTTCCAAAAAGTGAGAATTTCCCATCATTGATCGCTTGTCATATCACGGTAGTTGTCCCACCCGCCTTATCAGAAAAAAACCAGGCTACCAAGACCATACCGATAAGGATGATAATCATTTGAAAAAAATCTGTCATTGCGACGGACCACATTCATCAAAATATCGTATACACAAGGACGATGATTCATCCGATCATCGACCATTGTGATTGGGTAAGATCAGCCAAGAGTGAGCCCTCCGAGACGATATCGAAGACGAGACCCAGTGCGACGATCTGTGCTGATACCCATCAGATATAAGAGATGATGATCATGACTGAAGCAAGGAGTTCGACGGTACGCCCGTATTTCAGTCGATAGTAGTCACCCAGTGTTTTGACTCCGAGCTTATAGAGTGGTCGAGCAAAAAAGAGTCATACAAGGATAAGACACAGTCCAGCCCCAAATGGATCAGCTAGTATACCAGAAATCCCTTCTTCGAGAAATGTCGATGAAGTCCCAAGTACCGTCTCAGAACCAAACCACGTGGCGAATGTCGTCGCAATCACGATATAAAGAGGAAGTCATCTTCCTGCTAAGATATAATCATTATCATTTTTTACTTTTCGACCAGCATAGAGTCAGATTGCTATAGATATGATGATATAGATGATGATCCAAAATGATAGGCTCATAGAAGAAAAATTAAAAAAATAATATTCTATCCGATTCTATTACGACCAAAAAACTATTCACCCATTTCTAATAGGATCACTCCGATAATACTGAGGACAAGTCCTCCTGCTTGTATCGGTGTCAGTTTTTCATGAAAGTAAAAATAACTCACCGCAACGAGAGAAATGGTATTCATCGTGACGAGAATCGTACTCGCTACGGCAAGATTTTTCTCTTTCAAGGTCAGTGAGAAAAATATCAATCCGATAATATAAAAGAGGATACCTGCACCGTAAAATATATACTTGTCCTCTGTTGCCCATTTTTTGAAAAAAACATCTCCAAGCGTCAGAAGCACTCATCCGAGCGTAAGATAGGCAAGAAGTTGGTATTTCATAAATGAATATACAAGAAGTACTCTGATAATATCAGATTCTTGGGAAATGCAAGTGGTTTTACTCTTGCCTTTTTCTGATTTTTCATACAATACAAACATCTAAGAAACCCTATCTATGACTCAAAAATACGAACTCATCATGGGACTCGAAACCCATGTCCGAGTCAAATCGCATACCAAAATGTTTTGCAGTTGTGCAAACGCTATCGAACTTGCACCCGAACCAAATATGAATGTATGTCCTATCTGTATGGGATTCCCTGGGATGCTTCCGACTCTTTCTGAAGGAGTAGTCGATCTCGCAGTACGAGCAAGTCATGCGATGCGATGCGAGGTGATGCTAGAGAGTATATTCGACCGAAAAAGTTACTTCTATCCTGATCTTCCGATGGGATACCAGATCACTCAGCTCTATCATCCGATCGCCAATGGTGGGGAAGTACGGACATTTGTAGAAGGCGAAATTAAGACATTTCGTATTCATCATATGCATATCGAGAATGATGCTGGAAAGCTCGTACATGCTGGCGGAAAGACTCTCTGTGACTATAATCGCGCAGGATCACCACTCATGGAGATAGTGACAGAGCCTGATTTCAGATCGAAGGCTGATGTGATCGCCTACCTCGAAGAAATCCAAAAACTCATGCGATGGTGTGGTGCTTCTGATGCAGACATGGAAAAATGACAACTCCGCTGTGATGTGAATATCTCGATACGAAAAATCGGAGAGTCGACTCTCCGCAATCGCGTAGAACTCAAAAATATTAACTCATTTTCTTCTATCGGTCGTGCGATCGATGTCGAATTCGCACGTCAAATCGAGATCTACGAAGAAGGGAGATCACTCGATCAAGAAACTCGTGGATGGAATGATGAAAAATGAGTCTCGACACCACTAAGGTCCAAAGAAGATGCGATGGACTATCGATATTTCCCAGATCCTGATCTTCCGCCCCTCAGACTTACAGCTCAGTATATCGAAGAACGAGCAATTAATGAACTTCCAGTAGATCGAAGACTTCGTTATGCATCAGAATGGAAGCTTCCTGAAGATGATGCACGTATCCTTTCGAGCGATAAGCTTACGAGTGACTTCTATGAAGAACTCGTAGCGATATCAGGCGATCCGAAAAAATCATGCTCATATATCACGACTATCTTATTTGCCATATTCGAGGCACACCATGAAAAGATCGATCTCTCTGATGTGAAGGGTGGAGCAGCAGAAGTAGGAAAAGTCATACAAATGGTAAATGCTGATGAACTCTCATCAACCAATTCGAAACTCGTCATCGAGAAACTCGTATTCGAATGAGGGAAGGCAAGTGAGTGGGTCGAGAAACTCTGACTCAAACAATCCAACGATACCAGCGCACTCGAAGCGATCGTCGATCAGATCATCATCGAGAATGACTCTCAAGTCACTGAATATAAAGCAGGGAAGGAGACACTATTTGGGTTCTTCGTCGGACAGTGTATGAAGGCTTCGAAATGACAAGGAAATCCGAAAATATTCACAGAAATTCTTAAGAAAAAACTCTCCTAATAAGAATCTGGTTTCCACATAGCATTCCATGTTCTCAATAATCATCTAAGCTCATACCTATCTTTAGCATTCTGAATAAGAGTATTTCCTGAGATTATTTTTCTTATTAATGCACGTTTTTTTGATCTAAGGATATCAAGAATTTGAGGAGAAATCTCATGGAGAGATCTGAAATATGGAGGGAGTAAGTGATAATCATCAATTCTTCAGCTAAATAAAAGCATTGCCCTAAGCTGATCATTCTTGATTAGATAATATTTACGTCTTTCAGACATTCTCTTTTGATCTAAATAATGAGCCTCTGTTCACTCTTTATTTCGCAAAGTTCACATAGGATCAAGTTGCTCTACATCATATATAAACTTGGAAAGCCTAGGCGTATCATCACAACATAGATAATAAAATAACCTCATCTCTTCTTCCGAAGGATCAGAGAGTGTGGCATCAATCTCGACTATTTCTCATCCTATGTTCATTTCCATGAAATTATAATAAAGTTAATTAAAATAAAGTCAATATAATTTATCTAAGCTTAATTCAAGCTATTCTTCTATTTCAAAAGAACAAAAAACTCTCCTAAAATTTAGGAGAGTTTTTTTAATAAATCGATTCACTACGGTTTTTGAAATTCCAGCGTATTCGCATAATTATAGTTATACGAATTTTGTCCGTACTCTGAAGCGAAGTATCGAAGAAAGAAAGATTTGCTCTGAGTTGCTCCACCACTCGCATTGTACATATTTTTTATTTCAGTGCGTGCCTGAGACATGCGAAGTTCTTCTGCTGAAGTAAGAGTAGACCCAGTTTGCATGGGAGGAGTGATAGTACTTCCAGATTCAGTGGTCGAGCCTGAAAGGGTTGGAAGTACTGTAGCGCCAGTGGATACCACAGAAACTTCTTGAGGCATTATGCCCGATTGGATCTCGAGACTTTTGATGACTTCTTTATAGACACTTTGAAGTTGGATATTTTTTATTTTTTCAGCTCGTGCAAGCTTGAGCTTATACTGCCTAAGATTGAGAGAGAGAAGTCGAGTTTTATTTTTCTCGATTTTCTGACGATCGAGACGAGCCTCAATAGCATGGAGGATCCCCGTCGATGTAAGCATATTTCATCATGCAGGATCCAGAGTGACAGCATAAGTCGATCCGACCAACGAGAATACTATAACTCAAACAATAGTAAGGTACTTATTCATAAAAAAATAAAGAAAAATATATTTTGAGTATATCGGAGTTTTCTTTATGAGCAAATAAATAAAATGAATTCTTACTCATAAAATATATCTTTACCCCATTATTGAAAATAGAGCTCGTATGATATTTTTCTCTTTATATTTGGATATTTTAAGAAATATCGCACATTTCTATAGAAATTGCTTTATAAATATAATATGGTATAATAACTATATGAAATTATTCATAGCTATCATCCTTTTGGGTTTTATGTCCATTATAGAGTCGACTTTTGCTTTGACGACCTTGAAGCCAAGTCTGACAAATCAGATGAAATATCAAGAAGAGATTGCAAAAAAAAATGCAATCCAAGAAAAAAAATACAATAACATGATGCGTCTGGCAGAAATAAGGAAAAAGAAAAATATTATGGTAACAAAAGTATCACCTTCTATAGCTAAGATTTCGGTTGCCTCATCCACAATCCCTACTTCGAATCAAGCGCCCATTATCAAGCAAAATACGACTCAAATTATCTCGAATTCCCTCCCATCAAGCATCCCTGGAGTCGATATGACTCGTGTAGCTGAGAGTTGGTTTGGGTTGTACAATAATTATAGATCATCCTTAGGTCTAAATAGCTATAGTCATGATACAAGACTTGATAGCTCAGCTCATGATTGGAATATGATATTTTCAGCATCAAGATGAAAAAATCATCATACACGAAATAGTAATGATGGGTATTACAATTTCAGTGTGATCGATAAATGGTTTGCAGCTCGTGGTATCAATCCAAAACCGGTAAATGGAGCAAAGCATACAGAAAATGTCTGATATTGATACTACTCTTGCAATGAAACTGATTGTACAGATGAGCTTATCGCATCGATTCAATCGACATTTAACTTTTTTATGAGTGAAAAAGGGAAGTCCTATGATGCACACTATCGAAGCATTATCAATCCATACTTCACGAAGATGGGATTCGACATCATCGTGATTCCGAGTGAAAAAAGTTACTATATAACTGTACATTATGCAACTTCGTTCTAGGGAACCAATTCAACATAACTGAGCTATGAAGCTAAATCATAGACTTTCAGATAGAACGATACGGATGGTTCTAAGAATATTAAGAAATGAATTGTTTTGATTAAGTCGATTTGATAATCCTAGAGAGTATGATTTCTATACAACTCATCCTGAGACATATACCATAAAATCCGAAGTCATAAGTTTTCAGAATCAAAGAAGAATATCTCGATATTTAGCAAAACTCGGCCTTGGATTGAATCTTGATATATCTAGAAATCAAGTACTTCTCTTTCCTCGTGTGGGCAATCATAATGATAAAGGTGAAGGAATGCCTTGATGATCAGTATTTATACCTATAATACTCTCCTGAGGTACCGATGCTACCTTTAAACATGCAGCACATCCAGAAGAAGATTTTAGTGTATGAGTAGGCGACATTATGTTATTTGATCAAAATATAGACCACTCTCTCTCTACAAATATGGGACCAGTAGGTCACTCTATGAGCTATGGATTAGCACTCTACATCGATAAACTTCCTGCAAAAGAAAAAGAAGCACAATAAGTATTTATACATAATAAAATATAATATACTCTTTCTTTTTGCAAAAAAATATATTTAGATATAGTGAAGTGAGCCTATTATTATGGATATCACTACACCACCATCTTGAGGACAAGAAATTTGTATTGCAGGAAATGCTATTCCAGATATACAGATTGATTGAATTACTCTTGTTCGAACTACGGTTCAAGGAAAGACCTGCTATACATTGCAGTTATCAAATATACCTGGAATCGATAGATTCAAAGACCTCTCTCTTCAAGCCGGATGAAAATATTTTCTTTCTGCACTTCTTGAAGAGAAAATATCTGCCGAACTCTCAAAAATAACAACAGGAGGAGGATCGAATTCTCAGATAGAGTTGTCTCACCTCTGGAAAAAATACTTTCCTGATGGATATGATGAGAAGAAGCTCCAATGATACCTTCAGGAATTACGAAATCGATATGGCGATAACATAAAAAAGCTTGAGGCAGAGATTAGAAATTCAAAAACAATAATAGAGACACTCTATCATGATCTTCTTCGAGAATATGAATCTCGATCTGAGAACGTTGTATCATGAAGTAAAAGTAAATTTTGACAAAATGTCGCCCTTTTATTTATACAAAAACTCAACTCTGGAACCAATTCATTTGCAGATTTAGAAGCTATAAATACGAAAACACTTGTCGATGAAGTTATACGACTAGAGCAAGATCCAAGATATAGAAGATGAGTCGCCCAATGAGCTCTCACTGGCACTTTTGATCTCCTAAAAAAAGTAGGGATAGAATCAGGAATTATGAGTGTCGGCGGAAAAAATAGAGCTGATGGAGTATTTGTATTTAAGTCGACAGCATGACAAAATCAAGTTCCACCTTACATCATCCTTGGTCAAGGAAATAGCATAGTAGCATCAAGCCTACAGGAATGATTAGATCAGTACGCGATCGATACACTCAGACCAATATTTACCCAGTATCTCGTGAATACGGATGGGGAGATCGAATGAGAAGTCCGAACTCATCTTACGAATTGGACAGAAAAAATACTGTTTCCTTCAAATGCTCTACTTCGAGATTGGATATACCATCCAGATCTTCTGCCAAAAAATGCAGAAATACTTCTCTATTCGAAAAATGGTGGCACAGGAATCACTCTCACAAAAATGACACCAAAATGATGGTTTCTCAGTATGGGAGTGAATCAAGAAGCCTATAAAGGAATAGAAGCAAAATCTGAACATTTTACCCTCTGATACATTGATACAAGTGGAAATCTTCGTGGTAATATTGCCCTTACTGGATCTCAAGTACATTTTACGAATAGTGAATCCGAAAGAAATACTACAAATACTGGAGTAAGTATGGTCGGGAACTGGGAATGATCTCTCATGCAATATGGAAATCTCAAGATAGGAACTCGCGGTCATATGAATCTATCTGTACAAATAGGAGATAGGCGAACGATTGATTATGCACAGACCGCTCGACTATCAGTCGATACCAATCATTTCATGAAGTATCAATTTTCACCAAAACTTCAAGGAGAAATCTGATTTTGATATGATCGACTTTGGTCACCCAATCTCTTTCCCAATACATTCTATAAGCTCTCAACGAAGGAAAGACATCTCAATCACTTTCAAAAATGAATGAATGTGGATGCAAGCTTAGAGTATAGAATACCAGGATGAAGTATCAACGCCATGATGTGAAAAAAATCTGGTCTTATCATGGATACTACCCTCACTCGAGTGGGGTATGCTATCGCACAATATAGGGTCGAACTCATGCAAGAACGCTGAAAATCGAAACATCCACTTTTAGAAGATCAATCAAGTCAAGCAATAACCCTTCGTCACCAATCACATGATGTTGGTATACAAGGAGGGGTGAATATATCAAATATATGAGGAGTGCGCAATAAGGAAGTCCAAATAGGGGCATCGATACAATTCTAGATACTCTCTTTGAGAGTATCAATATTCACTTTCGAATTTTTAAGATGGAGAGAAAAAATAAGACTTATATCACTCATAATAAATCCTTCCATTATGGAAGGATTTATTATTAGACATCGAGATTTGCGACACTCGTCGCTCTTGACTGGATGAAGTGCTTGCGCGGTGGAACATCTTCGCCCATAAGCATACGAAATACTGCATCGGCTTTTTCTGCATCATCTATCGTCACACGGAACATCTTTCTCTGTTCTGGATCCATAGTCGTCTCCCAGAGTTGTTCTGGATTCATCTCTCCAAGACCCTTATATCGTTGTATACCTTCGGAAGTCACACCTTCAGTTTCCATGATTTTGATTTTCTGATCATCAGAGTAAGCATACCAAGCACTTTTTCCCTTAGTGAGTTTATAAAGTGGCGGATTTGCGATGAATATATGACCATTCTCGACAAGCTTCGTAAAATATCGGAAGAAAAATGTCAGAAGCAGTGTGCGGATATGCGCACCATCGACGTCCGCATCGGTCATGATGACGATACGATGATATCGAAGTCGAGAGTAGTCGAATGATTCTGAGATAGAAGTACCTAGTGCTATAATCAAATTTTTGATTTCTCCATTTCAGAAGATCTTATCAAGACGAGCTTGTTCAGTATTGAGGATTTTTCCGCGGAGAGGGAGGATCGCTTGGAATTCACGATTTCGACCTTGCTTCGCTGATCCACCCGCAGAGTCACCCTCTACGATATAGAGTTCACATTTGCTTGGGTCTTTTGAACTACAGTCAGCAAGCTTTCCTGGAAGACCAGAGCCTTCGAGAGCACCTTTACGGATGATCGTATCACGAGCATTTCGTGCGGCAGCGCGAGCGCGAGCGGCGAGAAGACATTTTTCGATGATAGCTTTCGCAGCTTTCGGATTTTCTGCTAAAAAATCATAAAAAGACTCTCCTGTAGCTCGATCGGCAATTCCTTTGACCTCAGCATTTCCGAGCTTTCCTTTTGTTTGACCTTCAAATTGTGGTTCAGGAACTTTGACAGATACTATAACAGTAAGTCACTCTACGACATCTTCATTCGCGAGATTTTGGTCTTTCTCCTTTAGGATTTCTTGCTCACGAGCATATTTATTGATGGTACGAGTGAGTGCCATCTTGAATCCGACGACATGTGTCCCTCCTTCAGGAGTGATGACATTATTCACGAAAGATATAAGTTTCTCATTATAGTCATCTTTTTTATACTGAAGCGCGAGTTCCACTTGGACACTATCCACTTGTTTTTCTATATAGAAAATCTCCTCACATACGGGATCTGCATTGCGATTGAGGTATTGGACATAAGATCGTATACCCCCTTCAAAAAAGAATCTATATCGAGTATTTTCGAATTCATTGAGAAGTGTCAAGGTGATACCCTTCGTGAGATACGCTTGCTGACGAAGACGAGTGCGGATAGTATCATAGTCGAATATCACTGTCGTGAACATACTCACATCCGGCCAGAAACGGACGATCGTACCATGTTTTTTCGTTTTCTCACCAGTATCTACTACTTGAGCATCAGGAACTCAGCGTTTATATGACTGAGTATATATCTTCCCCTCTTTATGAACCCAGACTTGCATATTATCAGAGAGGGCATTCACGACAGAAGCACCGACTCCATGAAGTCCTCATGATACTTTATACCCACTTTCTTCTCATCCAAATTTTCCTCAAGCGTGGAGCACGGTCATCACTGTTTCAAGTGCTGATTTCCCAGTTTTTGCATGAACATCCACAGGGATACCACGACCATCATCTTCTACAGAGACAGATCCATCAGCATGCATGGTAACAATGATATTTTTCGCATGTCAGGCCATCGCTTCATCGATCGAGTTATCGACGATCTCCCAGACAAGATGGTGAAGACCACGTTCATCAGTCGATCCGATATACATTCAAGGTCTTTTGCGTACTGGTTCAAGTCATTCAAGTACTTGGATATTACTACTGTCGTAAGAAGTGGAAGACATAAGGAATGGTTAGTATGTGATTTGTATTTTCAGGCAGGGAAGATCTCGTCTTGCTCCGTAAGTGAAATATCGAAGTCGAGTATATAAAAAAAAGACTAAAAGTAAAATTTCTTTCAGTCTTTTTCATGCTCTTTTTTTGGCATAAAGTGATTCGATAATATTTTAGAGACGCATAGCCTGAATCATGCGATCACTCCGAGTGAACTCAGCATCGGGATTTTCAGGAATATTTTCAAGAAGAATACTACGAAGTTCTGCGGGATTCACCTCTTGCGTAAGAGGGATATCTATAAGTGTTGCGATTCATTTTTTGACAGAAAACCGAAGCATCTTTGCTACTTGCTGATCATAGAGGATAGCAAAAGAGGAAATCTGAGAATATTCATAAAAGGTATCTTGAACCTGTATCCCTATATCGGTAATATCGACATCGATAAGAGGAGCAGAATTATTTTCTTTCATGATATAGACTCCTGCAAAAAGAAATGCTACAATCGACATCATATAGAGTCATTGCACAATACCGTAAATCACGAGAAAAACGACTACAATAAGCGCCACAATATACCAACTTTGTGGTCGCTCATTTCGGGATGCAAATTGCCAGTGATACATAGAATATTATCATCAAGTAGTACTAGCCAGAAGAGCCACGAGCTTCGTCATGATGAACCACGCAGACATCGCAAGGATAAATCCGAGAACTGATCCATAGATTCATTTTTTTGCCTTATCCACTCATGAACTATCTCAGGTAATGCCACTTGCAAACTGCATACGTACTGCATGATATATAAGTGCCACGACACACACTGTCCCCGCGATAGCAAGAAGATACTCTATAGCTGAAGCGATCATGAGTGGTATATCATCCATAGTGATATTCCCTGTACGCAGGTCTACTTCACTTTTTCAGAGAATATTAGGCTCTTCAGCATGCACCATACTTACCGCGGAAGTGAGTATGAGAAAAGAGAATATTAAGAATTTCATAGTATGAATTATGATATAAGTATACCCTAAGACTGAGAAATTTCCAAATTTTTTCACTCTTTTTGCTTTTTTAGAGCGTTTTTATATACTCAATATAGTTTTTCTCATTCATTTGCTCGCTCTTGTCAGAGTATTGGAGTTTGAGAAAAATACTATTTACACTTCTAGCCTTTGTCCTTCATCATGAAAATCCCTCTCTCTTGGATATCTCTCTATAGTCCACTCAGTTCACTCCTCTCAAAATATAATATCCGAGATCTCGCTCACGAGTACTCTATCCATACTGCTGAAATCGATGGTATAGAAGAACATTTTCTTGATAAAGTGGTCATAGGAAAAGTCGTCTCATGTGAGAAGCATCCTGAATCAAAAAAGCTTTCCATAGTACAAGTCGATCTTGGAGAACTGGGACATGAAACTATCTTGACTGGAGCACCGAATATCAGTGAGGCGACCTACGTACCAGTAGCGATCGTCGGAGCTGTGCTTCCTGGTGATTTCGTGATCGGAGAACGCATGATGGCGGGAATGATGAGTCGAGGGATGATCTGTGGTGCAGATGAGATCAGTATGTCGACTGAACCTTCTACAGGCATTATGATCCTTGAAGAAGATTGGGAGACTGCGATACTCGAATCTATGATCGGAAAATCATTTTTCGATCTGACACTCCCTTTTCCTGGAAAAAATGGAGAGATATACCACTATCCGCTTCGAGACACGACATTCGAAATCGATAATAAATTTATCACGAATCGTCCCGATCTTTTTTCTGTCGTAGGAAATGCACGAGAGTTTCATGCTGTATTCGAAGTACCATTTTCTCCATATATTCCAAGTGAGATGGTTACAGAAAAACATACTCTCGGTACAAAAATAGAGACATCAAAATGTCTCTCGTATCATCTCATGAAGATGGAAAATATCGAAGTCGGTACAAGTCCATATGGTATATCACTGATGATGGAGCGTGCAGGACTCGGACCAAAAATGGATATCGTCGATATCACCAATCTCCTCATGACAGAACTCGGACAGCCGATGCATGCATTCGATGCTGATAAGATCCAAGGAGATATCTCTGTACGTATGGCTCAAAAATGAGAAAAAATACTCGCCCTGAATGGAACTGAGTATACTCTGACAGAAGATGATATGGTGATCGCTGATGCTCTATGACCTGTCGCTCTCGCCTGAGTTATAGGAGGTATGGATTCTGCAGTTTCTAAAACAACCACGAATATCATCTGGGAATCTGCATGTTTCGATGCGAAAAGTGTACGCCTTACAGCCCAAAGACATGGAATCCGCACCGATGCAAGTACTCGTTATGAAAAATCCCTTGATCCACTCCTAGCTGGAACGACGTTTAGTCGTGTATTAGACTATATGAAGTTTCTCGGGAAAAATATCGATATTGTAGCGAATTCTCACTTTATCGATCCGAATCAAGTCAATCATATCAACATAGAAATCACCTACGATTTCATTAATAAAAAAGCGGGAATGATTATAGAAGAAAGTGTTGTACAGAATATACTCGAGCGACTTGGTATTGAAACAAAAATGATCGTAGGATGAATACAAGTGGGTGTTCCTAGTTGGCGAGCAAGTAAAGATATATCGATAAAAGAAGATATTGCTGAAGAAATTTCCCGTGTCATCGGATATGATACCACTCCAATGAGTCCACTCCCCCTTGGACAGAGCATCTTAGCAAAAAACTTCGATATGACTCTCCGAAATCTCACGCTCGATCATTTTTCATGAGAAAATTGGAATGAAGTCTATACTTACTCATTCACCAATGAAAACCTCGATAAAAAAATCCTCTTAGGAGATATCGAGAATGCTGTACGAATTCGAAATGCGTTCAATGAGGAATATACACTTATGCGTCGTTCGCTTGCACCGAGACTCCTGATCTCTCTCGGGGAGAATCTAAAATATGCAGAAAATTTCTGATTCTTTGAAATCGGAAAAATCTATCATAAAAATGAAGATAGGGTAAATTATTCTCATTTATTGCAAAATATTGCAATAAAACCACTTCCCGAAAGAAAGACTATTGCTGGAGCTCTCGTAGGAACAGATATCGAGAATTTTCGAAAAACTCTTGAATCCTACCTTATAAAAGTACTTGGATATCTTCCTCCTGTCCACGTAGGCTCATCGATTCCATTTCTTCATCCAGGAGTGAGTGGATCATATAAAGAATGAGATTTGAGTATTCTCGAATTTGGGATGATCCATCCTGAGGTTGCGAGCAATTTTGGAGTATGAGAGCAGACGCTCTACTTTGAGGCTGATTTTACTCTACTAGAAAATCATTTCAGAAATAAAGATATCCGATTCCAACCTATTTCTCGATACCAAACAATTTCAAGGGAACTCAATTTTCTTATGAAGAAAAATACTCCTACAGGTGATGTAGCGCGAATGATCGATACTATCCACCCATGGATACGTACTGTCACAGTCGCATCAGTATATGAAGATGATTCGAAAATCTGAAAAGAAACCAAGAGTGTGAATTTTTCATTTATACTTGCAAATCATGATGCAACCATATCAGACGATGAAGCCCTTTCTGTACAGAATCTCATCATTACAAACATGAAAAATCACGGTTTTGAACTCCGAGGTATAGAGGCATAATTATTTTGCAGTTTCTCGTATTTCCTGATATACTACCTTCATGTCAGAATTACAAACATCAGCTGAGATTGACTATACAAAAGCCGATACATCGATGCACTTACTCATTCGTAATGTGCAAGAATATATGAAGATTGCTCCCGAGACTATAGAGAAAACTCTTTGGGATACCTACATATTTGCCAGAGCTGCGCATCATGGTCAGATGAGAAAGAGTGGAGATCCCTATATCATCCACCCCATACAAGCATGTTTTCTCCTGCTTCATCTGAAGCCTGACCTTGTGACACTTCAGTCATGTATACTTCATGATGTTATAGAAGATACAAATTTCGATAGAGCAGCTATAGAAGAGCGATTCGGACAAGAAGTGGGTCTTATATGTGAGTGACTTTCGAAACTCTCCGCTATCAAATATCGAGGAGAGGAGCGCACGATAGAAAGTCTTCGAAAGATGCTCGTCGCTATGGTAGAAGATCTCCGTGTTATCATCGTAAAACTTGCCGATAGACTTCATAACATGCAGACACTGGAATTCCATCCAGATCCCAAAAAACGAGAACGCATCGCTCTCGAAACTCTCAATATCTATACTCCTATCGCAGATCGTCTCGGTATATTTCGTATGAAAGAGATGCTCGAAACAGAGTGCTTCCGAATACTCTATCCTACCGAATATGCAAGTATCACCAAAGAGCTTGCTGTACTCAAAGAGGAACAAGATTATTTTATTGGCGAAGCCAAGACAATCATCCGAAAGATGATCCCCGCAAGCGTCCCTCTTATAGATATTTCCTATAGAATTAAGGCGCCTTATAGCATCTTTAAAAAACTCCAAAGAAAGGATTATTCATATTCAGACGCTCGTGACCTCTATGATCTTTTTGCTATACGTATCATCACTGATAATATCCCTCGGTGTTATGAAGTACTTGGATTTCTACATAATGTCTTTGTTCCGATGCCAAAAAGATTCAAAGACTATATCGCACTCCCCAAAGAAAACTGATATCAATCTCTTCATACGACGGTAGTATGACTTTTTGCGAAGATTCGCTCTCAGCCGACAGAGATCCAAATACGTACTCCAGATATGCATATCCAAGCAGAAATCTGAGTTGCTGCACACTTCGACTACTCAGAAAAAGGAAAGTCCGTAAAATCAGCTGACAGCTACTGGGTGAAGACCATCAAGGATATCGTCGAACACAGCATGGAAGGAGGGGAGTTCATGAAGGAGATGCACATGAATGTATTTGCTGATCAAATATTCGTCTTTACGCCAAAAGGAGATATCATCACTCTCCCAAAATGAGCAACTCCAATAGATTTTGCCTATGCAATACATAGTAAACTCGGGAATGAGCTCGTGATCGCAAAGGTAAATGGTCAGGTAGTACCACTTGATTATGTCCTTCATAATGGGGAAAGTATCTCTATCACCACTGATCCACATAAAAAGCCGAATCCAATTTGGCTCTCTTTTGTCAAAACCCCGAAAGCACGTGAACATATCAGACAATTTATCAATAGAGAAGAAAGAAGTTTCTTCATAGAAAAGTGAAGACTGATACTGAGTAGCTATCTCGAAAAAAACTATGGGAAATGACTCGATAAAGAACTTTCACTTCTCAAAAATATTGACGGAAAAGTCCTCGATAGTAAAGATAAAGAAGATGTCTTAGTACAACTTGGAAATCTCTCACGAAAGCCTACAAGTATTCTAAAAAGCATCAATGATACTATCATTCGAGAATTTTTCTGAGATATAAAACCGTTCGAAAGATCAGAGAAAAAAACATCCACTCGAAAAACTGACCAACCAAACGAGAGCTATATAATAATAGGGAAAGAGAGAAATATCCCTTACAAAAAAGCTCAGTGCTGTAATCCTGAATCTGGAAATAAGATCGTATGAGCTATCGGTATGGGGATAGTCACGATACACAAATTCGATTGTGAAAATATGAAAAAAGTGAAACTCGATCGTCGTATTCCCGCACACTGGAGTGATGCGAAAGTCGAAGGTATCACCATAGAGATCGTATTGACGCTTCGAGATAAAAAGTGACTTCTTCGTCAAATTACTGATATTTTTTACCAAGCTGGACTCGATATTGGATCCGTTCGGGCGGAAAAAATAGATGATACAATCATAAAAGATTATTTCACTTTGACGAGTGAAGAAGAAGATTTTTATCTCTATGAAAGACTTATAGAACGTATGAAATTTGAGCTTCCAGAACTTCTTCATTCAGAACTTATTTCTATTTCTTAACTATGTAACATATACATATTCTCGTATATGTCGTTATTTCTCTCTATGGATTTTCTTATCGGACTCATACTCATCGGACTCGGTATAGCGACGATGCGCTATCGATATGAGATACACAATATCACGGGAAATTGGTGATGGGCAGAAACATACCTCAGTGGTACAGTGAATGCTATCATACTTATTGGGATGATCGGTGTACTTGCTGGCACCGCATATCCACTTTGAGCATTTGAAGGGACTTTTGATGCCAAAATGTTTGAGCCACCAAAATCAAATACTAAATAAATACCTATGCGAACAAGATCAGTTGCATATGAGGAACTCTGAGGAAGGGCTTTGCCTCATGCAAAATGAAAGCATAGGGTAGTCCATGACTTACAAGATCATACGACATATTCCATCGATGCTATCATCGATATGCTCGATATAGCACGAGCGCAGCAGGGATCAAAAATAAGTGATGCGTCAAACTTTTTGAGAAATATCGAAGCAATCCTCGATTATCTTTCTCGAATTGGAGAAGCGCCTGACAAAAAGCTTACGTATGAAAAATGAGCAAAAAAATTTTGAATCAACAAAAAATACATCCCATGTCATATACTATTTCTAAATCTCGAAATGAGATATAGCAAAACTCATGAATTTTTCGAAGCATCCCTCAAAAAAATTCGAGAATCTTATGGATTAGGAGTATCCATGCAACAAGCAATAAAAGATATATGGATTAACTCTGAAAAAAAACGATGGTATCCTGAAATTACAAATATTGAAAAATATACATCGATGCTTGAGTATTATGCATTGCGATATTTTTGAGAACCTCTTTTTACTTTTGTGAATCAGGAATAAAAACTTGAAAAAAACATTTTTTTCTCTATCATCCATGCCATTAAGTACTATTGGGGTATCGCCAAGCGGTAAGGCAGGGGACTCTGAATCCCCCATCCTAGGTTCGAATCCTAGTACCCCAGCCATAAAAAATCGAGCTCGCAGACCTACATGCCTGCATTTCACATAATATAAGTTTTTCTTTTTAAATAGAAGAGACTCCTTGAATTTAAGGTCTCTTCTATTTTAAATTTACCCTAGATTTAGATAATAATTTTGACATATAAACATTAATTTTTATCATCAAAATGTCTGAATATTCATAATTTTTTTGTCTATGCATCTGAGAAATTATTTCCGTATTGGCATGATTGCGCTTCTTTTCGTATCATGCTTTTTTTATACATTCTCGATATTTGCAGCGGGTCCCATACCACGAAATGATCTTCGTCTAGAGCTTATGCTTACTGGTGATACGCTCGATTCAGGATGACTCAGCCGAGTAGTTACTGCTACAGGGGTGATACAATCTTTCCATTCAGATGCAGTCTATGGGGTCAGTAGTATGAAATTCAACGGTAGTGGATGACTTAAGGTAAATACTGGTTGGGCAACTACAACAACATCTGATAACTCTACGGTGTCTTTTTGGATGAAACATTCAAATTCTTCATTTATTACAAGTTCTAGTGTACTTACAGGCTCAACAATAGTATCACAATATCAGCTTCCAAATGTAGGTGGAATCACAACAAATACTGATACCTATATTACTAGTCTTTGACAAGATATTTTTACTACAGGAGACTCCAATATTGCCAAATTTGCTATTAATACTTGATGAAAATGTTCTTTCAGGGGGGCTAAATGAATATTTATCCAATATCAGCAAATAAATTATTCTGCTTCTACAGCTGTGCAAATACTTAATATTCTTGAATCAGGAAGTAATTTTCAAGAAAACTTTAATTGCTCTACGTTGTTAGACGGTAAATGGCATAATGTTGTATTGCTTTCTAAAAATTGATTTACATCCGTTTATATAGACGGAAATGAAGTGATAAAACTCGCTGGTAATGTCAGTGTAGGAAGGTATATGAATATTGGCTTTTCCGATACTGATACTTTGAGTTATTCAGGGAAGTTTGCATCGAATCAGATAAATACAGTAAAAGATTCGAAGTTCTATCGAGGAAATCTTCTTGCATTTCGGCTTTACAGTCGGGCACTTGATGCTACTGAACTCGAGTCACTCTTCGATGAGTATCGATATGCTCAGAGTAGTCTCGTATGAGCTGGATGAGTAGTCGTAGCCATGGAGAAGTATACCAAGCCCAGTTTATATACTCTCTTTAGTAATATTCCTACTACTCTTTCAAAAAATCTTGTTACTTATGAGTATTCGACGAATGGAACGACATACTCCCCCATTACGGATATCACTGATATATCGACTTCTACTGGATCGCTTAAATATCGAGTATGAGTAGATCTCAGTAGTGTGCCAGATGGTCTTGTCACTGTAAACTATAGAGTACGAGCTGCGAATAATACTTTCCAATCTATCGGAACAGCATCTTATACAAAAATCGATCTTGCTACAGGTATAACTATCAACATGCCAAACACTGATCTTTCGACATCAAAAGTCATAACGGCAGATGCTCCTGGTACGAGTCTTTCTATGTATATTACTACATCTAGTACTTGTGATGCAACAATATGAACCGGATCATTTGAGATATATTCTGATCTTGTATTTACGAGTAGATCAGACAATGGGAAAAGGGTATGTTATAAGGCAGTGTATCCTACAATAAATAAAATCGTATACCGAATCTCTGGGGCCATAACAGGCATTCAGTCTGATACAAGTTTAAAATTCTTTGATGATTATCTAACTTGGCAAAAAAGTAGCCAACAAAGACCTCTTGATAGTACTTATATGCTTTTATCTCTTCTCTGAGTAAGTGCGACAAGTTCCCAAGGAACAATAAATGGTATGACTATGACAGACATCAATGGTGATGGACTTGTAGATTTTCTCTACAGTAGAAACGATCCCATAAGAAATGCCATCGTAGTAAATAATGGAAACTATACATTTAAGCCTGTATATAAGTGTGCAATAGATGCATGACCTATTTATTATGGTGATTGTGCTGATATGACAAGATAGATCCTCTAGTCAATTTTACAAACCATACTACTATGATACGAAAGAGCTTAGCATTCTTTTCGATTGGGTTAATATTATTTGGGATTATTCCTATTTCTACTTTTTGACTTTCCCAATGAGTCGGTAAAATAGAATCTTATCCATGAAGAATGGATGTAAAAAATGTAAATGGTCTCTGAAAAAATCTTTCTACAGATTTCTTTGGAGGTGCGATGACCTTTAGTTATCCATTTATATTTCCAAGTGGATCTCGTGATATGACGCCCTCACTTGAAATATCGTATAATTCGAATAATGCAGATGCCTTTTCTCCATATGGGTATGGATTTTCCTTATCTCTACAACGAATTCAGAGAAGTGCTAAAAAATGAGTAAGTGAACTCTACACTCTCGATGAATTCAGTGTGAATGGACAGGATCTAATATTGTCATGAAGTACGGGTAGTGAATATCGCTCAAAAGATGCCTCAGATATGAGTGTATATATCAGAGATGGATCATGATGATGGATCGTCTATCTTCCTGATGGGAAAATAAGAAAATACTGAGTGAATCCTACTTCTCGTATTGCAGATGGAACAAACAGTGCACGTATTTATGCATGGCTTCTCGAGGAAGAATGGGATCAATTTGGATATAAGATACTCTACCAATATATTTCTGACTGAAATCAGCCGTACCTTTCGAAGATTCAATACGGATATAAGCTATCGAATCCATCCGACTACCTTTATGAGATACGATTTGACTACGTCTCTAAGACGGCATCACTTACAAGTTATCGTACACAATTTGAGATTTCGACGAAAAAGCTTCTTTCGCAAGTAGGTATTTTTGTATCAGGAAATTTTACTCGTGGATACGCTTTCAAGTATGATGCCTTAGATACTCCAATATCACACCTTACTTCTATACAAGAAACTGGACCAAGTGGAGAAAAACTTCCTGAAATATCATTTTCATATGGACAATGACAATACCAGCATTCAATAGTTGGGGTAGATAATCATCGCTGATGAAAAGCCTTATACGAATATAGTCCTTCGACAGGATATAGAAATGCAAGTGGAGCACTTCGAAATGAATCACTTCCTTTTACAGTGCAAACTATCAGTAAACAAACACTTATCGACGATGTCACAGGGCTGAAATCTGTAGAAAGTTATACATATGATGGCGGCCATTATTATTATGATTCGACAGATATTTGGTGAAGAGAGTATGTCTGATTTGCTCGTGTAAATATTATTGATGATAAAGCTGAAAAAAATATATACTTTCATCAATCACAAAGTTCCAAACCCAATCCTCTCAAATTCCAAGATCATATACAAAAAAAGTGACGAGTATATCTTACTGAAATTAAAGATATCCAAACGGGAAAACTCCTATCACGTGAGAATGTAAAGTATGAAATGCGAAGTCTCGGAAATCGATATCTCGTGTATGCTTCATCGAAGATAGCAAGTAGTTTTGGATCAGGTGGAGATCGAGGCGATAGAGCAGTCTCATATGAGGTCGATGATGCAGGGAATATCCTCAAAGAGACTAAATGGTGATATGTCCAAGCTGATCTAGATAAATGAACCTTCATCGATATACCCTGAGATACTGTAATAACCGAAAGCACATACCTCGCAAATGCAAGTACACGCATAGCGAATATTCTTTCTACACAAAAGTTATATGGGTTCTCTGGTGAGCTTCTTCTTTTGAAGAAAGTAGAGTATGATAATACTCCTACAAATGTGATTCTCTGACTTCCAACATCAAAAATACAGTATAGTCTTGCATGAGGTGACGAGATCAAAGAAACAATATTGTATTCCTCAGGATGACTTCCTAGGGAAAAGAAAGATAATCTCGGCAATACCACAAAATACACTTATGATGATCGTGATATTTCTCTTCTGGAAGAAATAAATCCACTCAATTGGAAGACAGAGTATGTATACGATTATGCTCTCGGAAAACTCAAAGAGATAAAAAATCAGAATAATATTACTACAAAAACAGTCTATGACATCTGGTGAAGGGAGATTACTCGTCAGAGAATTAATGATAACGTGAGTACAACACTTACTACGAGTATATATGATGATAATTCTCTTCCAAATTCTCGAGTAGATACTACATATTTCACAGAAAATGATACTAAGACATCTTACCAATACTCTGATGGTTGGTGAAGAGTCATTATGAGTGCTACTTCTACAGAAAAAATATGACAATACAGTGTATCACAAATACGGTATGATAGTTCATGAAATCCGATCTATGCGTGATATCCTATTTTTTCTTATTCTCCTGATTGGAATACAGACTTAGTGCTACCATCATTATCTTCATGAGAGTCCTATAGACTCCTCTATCCTGGAGTGAGCTATGTTTATGATGCACTTGATCGTATCATATCTGAGCGTACCTCTCGTGGAATGACACAAAAAACTTACTGATCGAAAAGTGAAATAATCACTGATGCACTCGGCAATATCACAAAGTGAGAGCGGGATGCTTATGGAAACCTCGCCAAGTATACTGAAATCTTGGATGGTCGTGATATCATCACATCATATGGCTACGATGCGCTTGGGCGTACCATAAATCTTAGTGATGCATACAGTAATACTCGTGAATGGGGGTATGATCATTTCTGAAGGCTCAAAAATGCAACAGATATTCATGGATCTTGAGATACTACCTATGGCATAAGAAAGTACGAATATGATGGACTTTCACGTCTCAAAAAATATACAAATGCAGAATGAAAAGATATAGCATATCAGTATGATAGTCTTTCTCGTCCAATTTCTGAATCCTACGTGACAAACTCTGGAACTTGGATGAGGAGCTATACATACGATCAATGATCTCGATCTCTCGGTACTGTTTCATCTATTTCTGATGCAGATAC